>NZ_JBLTSX010000003.1:0-284362 GCF_055326835.1 Gardnerella sp. C0684A1
GTTAACGAACTGAGAAAGTAACGGTAAAACGCAAAATACTGTTAAAAATTCAGTTAACGAACTGAGAAAGTAACGGTCATGAGACACTAATGCAGCGCGCCATCTGCGCGAGGGTCTCTAAACAGTTAACTAGAGACCATAATGCAGTGAGCAATCTGCGCTAGGGTCTCTAGACAGATTCGATTACCGCAAAACGCTTGTAATGCAATGCATGAGGCATGATTTTTTACACACTTTTTGGCTTATAACCCCACTTGCCTATAAATTTTGGATTATGTTGATAGCGTGTGATTACATAGTTGTAGATGTGAGATGTGTAGCAATTTTAAACCCCGGATTTGGCTGGGGTTTATTGCTTATAAGGAAAAATGCGAATGATATTGAGAAATAATATCGTTCTAATATTTTATGGAGGCTAGTAAGTGCATAATCAAAATGCTGAAAATCAACATAATAATTACGTTACGTACAACCCTAACGCAGCATCCCAAGAAGCAGCATCAAAAGCCAGTCATGCACATCAGCACAGGCTATCTTGGACTTTAGCTCTTACTTCCATAGTATTTATTGCTGAAGTTGTTGGATCTTTCTTAACAAATTCTCTCGCATTGTTAATTGATGCAGGACATATGCTTACAGATATTTCAGTTCTTATAGCATCCACTGTAACCGCAGTTTTGATGCGCAGAACTCCTAATAGTAAGCGCACATGGGGGTGGGCGCGACTTGAAGTTATTACTGCTGCCGCTGGAGCTGTAGTTTTATTAATAGTTGGTATTTATGCTTTTGTAGAAGCTGGGATGCGTCTTTTTGGAAATTCTCATGACGAAATTCATGATGTAAATCAGCTACTATTCTTTGGCATTCTTGGTTTAGCTGCTAATATTGGTTCCCTTATAATTCTTATTTCCCAATCTCAAGACAATATGAATATGCGTGCGGCATTTCTTGAAGTTATGAATGACGCATTGGGATCTGTGGCTGTAGTTATTTCTGCAATAGTTATGCTAAGTACCAATTGGGCTGGGTTTGATGCTGTAGCTGGTGGAATTATTGCCATTATGATGATTCCAAGAGCATTAAACTTGTTGCATAAAGCAATAAAAGTACTTTTGGAACAGACTCCTGAAGGTCTTGATCTTAATAAAGTTCGTGAACATTTAGAAAACGTGCAGCATGTTATTGCTGTTCATGATTTGCATGCAAGTACTGTTTCTACAGGAATGCCTATTTTTATGGCTCATGTAGTTGTGGAAAAAGATTTAACAATTGAGCAGTGCGCTACAATTCTTTCTCAGCTTCAAGATTGTCTTCGTGAACATTTCCCGGTTTCAATATCTCATACCACATTCCAATTGGAGCCAGAAGGGTATACAACGCCTAGTACTTCTGAGCACCACGAATAGAATACAAAATTGTGTTTATTTTAGCTGTGTGTAAATCTTGTAGTTATACGTTTTAGCAACATATAAAGTAGAGTGAGTTGTATGCCTATAAAAGATGCAATGAATAATCCTCACAGTGATAGAGTGAAAAGAATTTTAGAATTACAAAAATCAAATACACGAGATACGAGTCGTTTTCTTATTGAAGGACCACAAAACGTTCGAGAAGCAGTTAAATATGCAAGTGATGCAATAACTGATATATATGTTCTAGAAGACGCTGTTGGGTATGTTTCGGAAAGTTATGAGAGTAACGGAAGTTTAGCAAATCATACTCTTCAAACTTTGCGTAAAATTGTTGAAGATTCGCTTGAAAAACAGTGTTACGTTCATCCTGCTAGTGCAGAAGTAATGCGCAAAATTAGTCCTGATTCTCAGGGCATAGTTGCAGTTGCGAAATCTGATTTTATGGAAAATAAGTGGAACACTTCTTTAGAAAAATTAAAAAATAGTAGCGAAAATAGTAGCGAAAATATTTTTGAAAATAAAAAATCGCGTTTCGCTTTATGCTGGCAGGTAAGAGATCCGGGTAACGCTGGGGCAATTATTAGAGTCGCGGATGTAGCTGGGTGTGATGCAGTAATATTCTTGGACGATTGCGTAAGTAGGTGGAATACTAAGCTTATTAGATCTACTGCAGGATCTCTATTCCATATTCCTGTTTCTACTATGAGCGTAAATGAGTGGTTTGAGTTTGCAAATAAGCGCAAAGTTTACACCGTTGCAGCAGATGTGTACGGTACTGAATCAAAAAAACCTATTTACTTACCTGATCTTTTAGCACAAGCTGATTTAGATAAAAAGTCGATTGCTATACTTTTTGGCAATGAAGCTCGAGGATTAACTAAAGAAATTTTAAATAGAGTAGATGAAATTTCTATGATACCAATCTATGGAAAAGCTGAATCAATGAATTTAGCTACAAGCGCAGCGGTAATGTTAATGTGCGTAGCTATGTCGAGTCATAAGCGAAAAATGTAGGGGTGGGAAGTATTGAAAACAGGCGTTTTCTAACGCATAACACAGATAGGAAGGGTGCTGTGACTACCAACAAACCGTTCGATGCTGATGTGGTAACAAAGGCGGTAAAAGAAGGTATTACTGCTGTTAAAGCTGCCAAAAGCATGGATGATATAAAGGCAGTTAAAACTAAGTATGCTGGTGCGCAATCGGTTATGACCCTTGCAAGCAAGGCAATTGGTGACTTGCCGGCAGATAAGAAGAAGGAAGCTGGAAAGGTTCTTTCACAGTTACGCGCTGATTTTGGGCGTGCTTTCGCTGAAGCCTCTCAACGAGTAAAAGAAGCTGAGGAAGCTCGTATGCTTGCCGCCGAGACGGTAGATATGACTCTTCCAGTGAATCGTAAGCCTTTGGGTGCTCGCCATCCGATTGCTCGTATTATTGAAGATTTCGAAGATTTCTTCGTTTCTATGGGTTGGCAGATTTCTGCAGGTCCTGAAGTTGAAACTGAATGGTTTGATTTTGACGCTTTGAATTTTGGACCAGATCATCCTGCTCGTCAAATGCAAGATACTTTCTATGTTCAAGGTAATCAGGCAAAAGATGCTGCTGGCTTTGTTGGATCCAATATGGTTCTTCGCACGCAAACTTCTTCAGATCAGGTGCGCGCATTAATTGAACGTGGTGTTCCTCTTTATATTGCTTCTCCTGGGCGAGTATTTCGTACTGATGAACTTGATGCAACGCATACCCCAGTTTTCCACCAGTGCGAAGCTTTAGCTGTTGATAAGCATTTAAGCATGGCTGATTTAAAGGGTGTTCTTGACCGTTTGGCTGTTGCAATGTTTGGTCCTGACGCAAAAAGTCGTTTGCGACCAAGTTACTTCCCATTCACTGAACCTAGTGCTGAGCTTGATCTGTGGTTCCCAGATAAAAAGGGTGGCCCAGGTTGGATCGAATGGGGCGGATGTGGAATGGTGAACCCTAATGTTCTTAAGTCTGCTGGACTTGATCCGGATGTTTACACTGGCTTTGCTTTCGGTGTAGGTCTTGAGCGTACTCTTCTGCTCCGTCACGATATTAATGATATGCATGATTTGGTTGAAGGCGATAAGCGCTTCAGTGAACAGTTTGTAATGGGGGAATAGCTCATGCCAATGGTAGATATTGACTGGCTCAAAGATCACGTAAATGTGCCAGAAGGTTTAACTTACGATCAGCTTGCTAAGGATTTGGTTCGAGTTGGTCTTGAAGAGGAAGAAATTCACACTTCACAAGTTGCAGGTCCTATTGTTGTTGGATATGTTGTTGATGCTACTCCCGAGCCGCAAAAGAATGGCAAAGTAATCAACTGGTGCCATGTTGATGTTGGCGAAAAGTACAATGATGTTGACGAAAAGGGCAATAAAGTTCCTCGTGGCATTGTTTGTGGCGCTCCAAACATGGCTGCTGGTGAGAAAGTTGTTGTAACACTCCCTGGTGCTGTTCTTCCTGGAGATTTTAAAATCGAACCTCGTAAAACGTATGGCCACATTTCTAACGGAATGTGTGCTTCTGAGCGTGAGCTAGGTTTAGGAGATAGTCATGATGGCATTATTCTTCTTAGACATTATGGTTTTTCTCAAGCAGAATATGAAGAATTGCAGCCTGGTGATGACGCTATAAGCTTGCTTCACTTAGATAGACCAATTTTGGAGATTAACATTACTCCAGATCGTGGCTACGCTTTCTCGTATAGAGGTGTTGCTAGGGAATATCACAATTCTACCGGTGCTCGTTTTACTGATCCTGTAACAATACTTAATAAGCAGATTCCTGTTGTTACTGGTATTCCTGCAGGTGAGTCTTCCGATATTGATGTAAGCATTGAAGACGATAATCCAATTCATGGTGTTGTAGGATGCGATCGTTATTACGCTCGTGCAGTTCGTAATTTTAATCCTGCTGCGTGCTCCACTAATTGGATGCGTCGCCGTTTGGTTCGTGCTGGTATGAGAGGTATTTCTCTTGCAGTTGATATTACGAATTATGTAATGCTTGATTTAGGTCAGCCGCTTCACGCATACGATCTTGATAAGATTGAAGGTCCTATTGTAGTGCGTAGAGCGCGTGCAGGTGAGCATCTTACTACTTTAGATGGTAAGGATCGTGAACTTAACGTAGAAGATTTAGTTATTTGCGATTCTCCAAGTGGTAATCATGGTTCTCGAATACTTGGTTTGGCTGGCGTAATGGGAGGCATGTACGGCGAAGTCACTAGCGAAACTAAGAATGTTCTTATTGAAGCAGCTCATTTTGATCCGGTTTCTATAGCTCGTACTGCTCGTCGTCATAAGATTCCTTCTGAAGCTTCTCGTCGTTTTGAGCGTGGAGTAGATACAGCTCTTCAGCCTGCCGCAGCTCAAATGGCTGCTAATTTCCTCGCTGATTTTGGCTCAGGTGAGCCTTCTGAACATCCAAAAGATGTGAACAACATTTTGCCTCGCGATGTTATTGTTTTCAAAGCTGATGAGGTTAAGCGTGTTGCAGGTTTGGATGTTGATTTGAATCGCATCAGTGACATTTTGACTGATATTGGTTGCTCTGTTGCTGGCGGTGGCAACGGCGAGTTTTCGGTTACACCTCCTACTTGGAGGCCTGATTTGAATGCTCCATGTGATTTAGTTGAAGAAATTGCTCGACTTGTAGGTTATGATGAGATTCCTGTAAAAGTTCCTGCCGTTCCTGTAACTGGTCGTACTGGTTTAACTAAAGAACAGTCTACTAGACGAGCAGTTGCTTACGAATTGGCTGAAATGGGTTTGGTTGAATCCTTAAGCTATCCGTTTGTCGGAGAAGAAGATATCAAAGATTTCCGCGAGGATGTAAAAGTTATAGATCCTATTAGCGTTCGCATTGCAAATCCGCTTGCAGGTGATCGTCCTTGGCTTCGCAGATCTGTTTTGATGACTTTGGCAACTACAGTTCGTAGGAACTTGCGTCGCGGTCTCACTGACGTTTCCCTCTATGAGCTTGGTCATGTGTATTTTGCTGACCCTAATGCTCCTGCAATTCCAGCTTTGCCTGGGTCTGTACGCCCGTCTGACGCGCAGCTTAAGGCTTTGGATGATGGTCTTCCGGATCAGCCTCTTCATGTTGCAGCTCTTCTAACTGGTCATGCTGAAGAGTCTGGTTGGCTTGGAACTCATCGTGATGTTGATTGGAGCGATGCTGTTGAAGCTGTTAACCGTTTAGGTAAGCGAATTGGCGTTGAGTTTGTTCTTCGTCAGCCTGCTTCTAAAGACGTTCCTTCATCTTGGCATCCTGGCCGTACTGCAATGGTTTATGTACCGGTTGATAATGGCGAAGATGTGAATGTTGGTATTGTTGGAGAGTTGCATCCTCAAGTGAATGAGGCTCTTGATTTGCCACAACATTCTGCAGCTTTTGAGCTTGATTTAACTGCTATGTTTAAGTCTATTGATTTGAAACCAGTTCAAGCTAAACCAATTTCAACTTTCCCACCAGTAAAGCAAGATTTTGCGTTTATTGCTCCTTCTACTCTTGCTGCTCGTGATTTACGAGATGCTATTGTGAAGGCTTCTGGCGATCTTTGTGAATCTGTCGAACTTTTCGACGTTTATGAAGGCGATCAGCTTGATGAAGGTTTGCGTTCTCTTGCTTACTCTGTTACTTTCCGTGCTGCTGACAGAACTCTTTCTGGAGATGAAATGGATGCAGTAAGAGAGTCAATTACGAAAGCTGCTGCTGATTTGAACGCAACGTTACGCGTATAAACTATTTTAAGTTTTCTTAATTAGTTTTATGCAGATTGTTTAGCTATTTATGCGACTGTTATGTTTCGCTTTTTGCGAATTCTAGCAGTCGCATTATTTTTTATTTATTATTTTTTTTTATTTATTATTTTTTGTATAGTAACTTATTGGGTTTTGTATGAATATTTATATTTATACCCGCGGTAGGGTTCTTATTATTATGCAACACGCCGTATAATACTGAACGTACGACGGTTTGTGCAAAATATGTGAGGATTGTATATTCACAAGATGTTTATGCGTATATTTATATTCAGGTTATTGGGGTATGACATTGAAAGGTTTTGAATAATTATGATGAATTCTAATAAGAATGGAGATAATAGCATCAGTGAAGAGGATTCTGATAACTTTACTGCAAAACAACAGCGTCCTGTAACTAAAGCTGCTCGATTAAACGCTATTGAGCAAGCACTTATGAACGAAGTTATTACTTCTCAGTCACAGTTAGCTAGGGTATTGGCTCGGCATGGTTTTGATGTTACTCAAGCTACTTTGAGCCGAGATTTGGATGAAATAAATGCTGTCAAAATCCGTTTAACTGACGGAAGAATTGCGTATGTTTTAGGTGATGGTACAGGAAACCGTTTTGCTGTAGATACAGTGCGTATCGATCAGCAAGTAGCGCGTGTGCTTTCTGGTCTTATTACTGAAGTTGGTCATGCAAATAATATTGTAGTTATTCATACTCCTTCTGGAGCTGCGCAATATGTTGCTAGTGTTATAGATCGCCAGCCTTTAAGGGGAATTTTAGGATCTGTTGCTGGCGACGATACAGTAATTATGGTTTGTGTATCTAATGAGGAAGCAGAAAATAGAGCAGATTGGCTTCTTTCTGTAGTTTCGCGATAATTTGAAGATTTTAATATAAAATTTTACATATTTATTCAACGGTAGATTTTCGTTATTTCTTGCGTAAATCTACCGTTTTTATTTTTCAAAATATTATTTCTTAGTATTTTCAATGCTTTGTAATATTGATTTTTATTTTTTATATTTAATTATATTGATTTTATCCAGGTTGTATAATATGCTCTGTATTGTTTAATTATACATGCGTGGCTGGGAGGCTGCAATGAATACTAATAAGCGTATTGTTCTGGCGTACTCTGGCGGCTTGGACACATCTGTTGCTATCTCTTACTTGAAAGAGCAAACTGGTAAGGACGTTGTAGCTGTTTCTCTTAATGTTGGTCAAGGTGGAGAAGCGTTAGATGCTATTAAAAAACGAGCTATAGCATGCGGAGCAGTTGAGTCTTATGTTGTTGATGCAAGAGAAGAGTTTGCGAACGACTATTGCATGCTCGCTTTAAAAGCAAATGCAATGTATGAAGATGTTTATCCTCTCGTATCTGCTCTATCTCGACCGTTAATTACTCGTCATTTAGTTAGCGCAGCTCACAAATTTGATGCCGACACGATTGCTCACGGATGTACAGGAAAAGGAAACGATCAAGTTCGTTTCGAAGTAGCAATTCAATCTCTAGACCCAAATCTAAAAGCTATTAGCCCGATTCGAGATTTGTCTTTGACTAGAGACGTTGAAATAGCATTTGCTAACGAGCACAATCTGCCAATAGAGCAGACTAAGAAAAGTCCATATTCAATTGATCAAAACGTGTGGGGACGAGCAATAGAAACAGGATTTTTGGAAGACCCATGGAATGCTCCAACTGAAGAATGCTACTCATACACTGCAAATCCTCTAGAAGCTCAGGATCCTGATGAAGTAACTATTACGTTCGAAAAAGGAATCCCAGTTGCTATAGATGGCCACGACGTAACTCCGTTACAAGCAATTGAAGAAATGAACGCAAGGGCTGGAGCACAAGGAATTGGTCGAATTGATATTATTGAGGATCGACTTGTTGGAATCAAATCTCGTGAATTATACGAAGTTCCAGGTGCGCAAGCTTTGATTACTGCACATCAGGAGCTTGAAAACTGCTGCTTGGAACGCGAACAGCATCGTTTGAAGCGTGCTCTTGATAAAAAGTGGGCAGAATTCGTATATGACGGCCAATGGTTCTCTCCAGTAGTGCGTTCACTTAACGCGTTTATTAATGAAACACAAGAGCATGTTTCAGGTGATATTCGCATGACATTGTACGCAGGAAAAGCTGTTGTTACCGGCAGGCGTTCTGACGAATCTTTGTACGATTTTAATTTAGCAACTTATGATTCTTCAGATACTTTTGATCAGAAAGCTTCTAATGGCTTTATTGAGATCTACGGATTGTCAAGTAAAGTTGCTGCAGCTAGAGATATGCGCGTTTCAAAAAACAATTAAAAAGAGGAAAGAATGACTATGCACGATGCAAATACCAACGCAAAGAAACCAATTGCTTTATGGGGTGGGCGTTTTAATTCTGAACCGTCAGCAGCACTTTCGGCGTTAAGTAAATCAACTCAATTTGATTGGCGATTAGCTGATGACGATATTGCAGGTTCTAGAGCTCACGCTCACGCATTGCATCGTGCAGGTCTTCTTAGCAAAGAAGAGTATGTTGATTTATCTAAAGCATTAGATGAACTGCAAAAACGTGTCGATTCTAAAGAATTCGTGCCAATTGAAGAAGATGAGGATGAAGCAACAGCATTAGAGAGGGGACTCCTTGAAATTGCTGGTAACAATTTAGGCGGAAAACTTCGTGCAGGAAGGTCACGAAACGATCAGATTGCAGCACTTATACGCATGTTCTTGCGTAGACACGCTAGAATTATTGCGAAATTGCTGATTTCTGTTTGTGAAGCGTTAATAAAACAGGCAAAGGACGCAAAAGATGCTGTAATGCCTGGACGAACCCATATGCAACATGCTCAACCAATTTTGCTTGCTCATCAGTTAATGGCACACGTTTGGCCAATACTTCGAGATATTAATAGGCTTACTGATTGGGATCTGCGAGCAAACGAAAGCCCTTACGGAGCTGGAGCACTTGCTGGAAATACGCTTGGACTTGATCCGAATACTGTAGCTAGTGAGCTTGGTTTTTCAAAAGTTTGCGCAAATTCTATTGATGCTACTTCAAGTAGGGATATTGTTGCTGAATTTTCGTTTATTGCTGCAATGATTGGCGTTGATATTTCGCGCTTGAGTGAAGAAATTATTATTTGGAATACTCAAGAATTTGCTTTCGTGCGATTAGACGATGCATATTCAACTGGCTCTTCGATTATGCCTCAAAAGAAAAATCCAGATATTGCTGAACTCGCAAGAGGTAAATCTGGTAGATTAATTGGCGATTTAACAGGATTAATGGCAACTTTGAAAGGTCTTCCAACTGCTTATGCAAGAGATTTGCAAGAGGATAAGGAAGCTGTTTTTGATCAAGTTGACACTTTAGAAGTGCTGCTTCCAGCTTTTGCTGGAATGGTAGAAACTATGAAATTTGATCTAAATAGACTTTATGAACAATCTGCTACTGGTTTCGCTCTTGCTACAGATATTGCGGAATGGCTTGTAAAGCAAGGTGTTCCATTCCGCAATGCTCATACGCTTTCAGGATTGTGCGTAAAGAAAGCAGAAGAAATTGGTGGAGATCTTGCAGATTTAAGCGATACTGATTTCGCATCTATTTTAGACGGTTTTATTAGTAAAGATAAGATTGCAAACCTTCGTACAGTGCTTTCAAGTAACGGATCTGTTTCGGCACGATGCGCGCGAGGAGGAACAGCATTTCCTCGTGTAATTGAGCAAATAAACGAGGCTGAAGCGGAAGTAATTAAATATAACAAGTTTGCTACTTCTGTAAGTGACGGATCTGCTTATTATTCATATGCAAAATAATCTTTTAAGATTACAAATATTGTGTAGCAATTTTGACAACTTAAGTTAATAGTGTCTCCATGTACTGCAAAAATTGAAAGGCTTGCGGACGCGCATAGCGCCCGATATTTATCGGTAATTTTTAAAATAAGGAGATACGAATGGCTCAGGTCAGGAATTACAAGGAAGCTGGTTTTACTTCCTTGTTTGAAGAGCTGAAATGGCGTGGATTGATTTCGCAATCTACTGACGAGAAGCAGCTTGCTCAAGCACTTGACGGAGAACCATTAACGTATTATTGCGGCTACGATCCTACTGCTGCTTCATTGCATATTGGTAATCTTGTGCAGCTTATTAATATGCGCCACTTGCAGGCTGCGGGTCATCATCCTATTGCTTTAGTCGGCGGTGCTACAGGTTTGATTGGCGATCCTCGTCAAAGTGGTGAGCGTACGCTTAATTCTAAGGATATTGTGGCAGCGTGGGCTGAACGTTTGCGTAAGCAGATTGGCCGAATTTTGCCTCTTGAAGGTGAAAACCCTGTTCGTTTTGTCAGCAATTACGACTGGGTTTCTAAGATGTCTGCTATTGACTTCTTGCGCGACGTTGGTAAAAACTTCCGTGTTGGCACAATGCTTGCTAAAGATATTGTGGCTCGTAGATTAAATTCTGATGAAGGTATTTCTTTCGCCGAGTTTAGTTATCAAGTTTTGCAAGGAAACGACTTCTTGTACTTGTTTGATAATTACAACGTTACTTTGCAGCTTGGTGGATCTGATCAGTGGGGTAATCTCACTTCCGGAATGGATTTGATTCGTAAAGTTCGTGGAGCTTCAGTAAACGTATTTACTAGCCCGATTATTACAGATAATCAAGGTCGCAAGTTTGGCAAGTCTGAGGGCAACGCCATGTGGCTTGATCCTTCTATGCTTAGCCCTTATCGCTTCTACCAGTTCTGGTTTAATCAGCCAGACGATGAGGTTGTTAAATTACTTAAAGTGTTCACGTTCTTACCAAAAGATGAAATTGAGCGTTTAGCTCAGCAGATTCAGGAAGATCCTGGAAGCCGTGAAGCTCAGCGTGTTCTCGCTTGGGAAGTTACAAGTTTCGTTCACGGTGAGGATTTAACTAATCAGGCTATTGAAGCTTCTTCTGCTCTGTTTGGACGTGGTGATATTCATAACATTGACGAAAAAACTCTTGAGGCTGCTTTAGATGGTGTAAAGATTAAGTCTGAAGATGGTAGCTTAGATTTTGCTAAGGCCAATGTAGGAGATCGTGTGGTTGAAGCTGCAGTTTCTGCAGGATTGTTCCGCACTATTTCCGAAGCTCGTCGAGCTGTTGAGGCTGGTGGCTTGTATATAAATAATGAGCGTGTTGAAAGTGTTGATGAAGCTCTTGCTGATGATTATTTCTTGCATAATCGTTTTGCTTTGCTTCGTCGTGGTAAGAAAGCTATTGGTGCTGTAGAACGCGCATAGTTTTAATTTAGTTTGTTCTATAAGTGTTTTGTAATCATTTTTGATGATTTATTAGACGCTATTAATTTTACGAATATAGTAAAAATGCGGTTTTAATATGAATCGCATATGGATGAGAGGTATGCCAGAATGGGCGAAGAACGCGAACACTCGCGGAGTGGTAAAAGGTCTTTTGGTGAACGTGGCGGTTTTGGTCATCGTAATGGTGGTAAAAGCGGAGATAGACGTGGTTCGTTCCATAAAGACGGTTTCCACAAGGGTGGTTTTAAGAAAGGTGGTTTCCACCGTCATGATGATGATCATGGTGAAGGTTTCCATTCTGGCGTAAAACGCGATGGTGATCGTCGTTTCAATAGGAGTGACGATCGTAGAGATAATCGTCGTGATGGTTTCAAGAAGGACGGTTTTAAGAAACAAGGTTTCCACAAAGATGGATTCCGTTCTGACAATCGCGATGGTGAGCGCCGCTTCGAACGTAAAGATGGCGAGCGTCGATTTGATCGAAATCGTCGTTTCGATCGTAAAGATAATCGCTATGAGGATCGCAAGGATTATCGTCGTCCAAGAGATTTTGAAGGTAGTGAAGAAGGCGGAAATCCACGTTACAAGAAGTTTGATGGTGAGCGTCGTTTCGAACTTCAAGGCAATAACAGAAACGGCGATTTCCGTAAAGACTTCCGTAAAGATTCTCATAAAGACTCTCGTAATGACTTCCGTAAGGACTCTCGTAAAGATTTCCGAAATGGAGATAAGCGAGAATTTCGTGAAGATGAACGTCGCGATCGTCGTGATCGTCGTGAAGATAGTCGCCGCAGTAATGCAAAATCTAACTTCAATTTTGAAAACGGTCCTCGCCGCAATTCCGACGGCACGATGTCTTATCCATCGCAAAATCCTTACACTGCACGTCGCCCAGGCGAGCCTAAAATGCCTAAAGGCTTAGAATGGGCAATGCTTTCCAAGGAAGATCGTGAACGTTTACGCGGACTTTCTAAAGAGCATGCAGAAAATATTGGTCTTCATATTCTTGCAGCGTTTGCTTTAGAAGAAGAAAATCCTGAGCTTGCTTTAGATCATGCAAAGTGGGCTGCTAAGCAAGCTTCTCGTATTGATTTTGCGCGTGAAACTTTAGCTTTTATTTCTTACCGTCAAGGCGATTACAAGTTAGCTTCGAAAGAGTTCCGCACAGCTATGCGAATGAACGGTTATCTTGATTATTTGCCGTTCATTGCTGACTGTGAGCGCGGTTTAGGTAACCTCAACAAAGCTCTTGAGATTTGCATGTCTGATGATGCGAAGTATCTTAAGGGTGAAGTTAAAGCAGAAATGTTCCTTGTATATGCTGGAGTTCTAGCAGATACCGGTCATTTTGATAAAGCTATTGATTTAGTTCACGCAATGGGTCGCTCTAAGGGATTGCCTGGTGAGTATCGTATGCGTGCAGTTCAAGCGGAACAGTATTTCCTTGAAGAAGCTGGTCGCAATGATGAAGCTATTAATTTGGAATCTTTGTTAGACAAGCTTGAGCAACAGTATGCTGATGCGGATGATGACGATATTAATCCTGAAGATATTGTTATCGATTACGATTTAGAGCATTTAAATGATGCGATAATGGATGAAATCGGTGTTAGTGAAGATGATGCACGATTTGCTCCTGAGGAAGATTCTGAAGAAGAATCTTATGACGAGAGTGAAGAAGAATCATCAGATGAGTCTGAGGAAGATTCTGATGAAGAATCTGATGAATCAGAAAAATCAGAAAATGATGATGCTGATAACACTGACACAATCGAAATGAATACTGTCAAGCCTAAAGAAAATTAAGTATTCAATACTTTTTACATGCGCCCGGCTGCTTTATAGTAAGCCGGGCACTTGTTACTTATTGTGTAAGTAAAAACGCAAGAAAAACTTATAAAATTTTAAACTCTCAAATTCTAAAATACGGTGATTAAAATGCAGTTTGAAGCAAGAACCAATTTTTCCTGCAGCACACTACCTCTTTCTAAATCTTTCAGCCTTGCACTTTTAGACTTAGACGGCGTAGTTTATAGAGGCGGAAATGCAGTTGAGTATGCTGCTGAATCAATTGAACTTGCTGAAAATAGTGGCATGAAAATCGAATACACAACCAACAATTCATCACGATTCCAGTCAGTCGTAGCAAAACAGTTAGAAAGCTTTGGGCTGAAAGTAGAACCGTGGCAAATTATCACATCAGCTGTTGTAGCCGCAAGAATGGTTGCGCGTCACGTTGAAAGCGGATCAAAAATTCTTGTACTCGGAGCTGAACATTTGCGCGAAGAAGTTAAACGAGCTGGACTTCAACCAGTAAACTCTTGCAAAGATAACCCTAAGGCTGTAATACAAGGCTGGTATCCGCAGATGAGTTGGCAGGAAATGGCGGAAGTTTCGTTTGCTGTAGAACACGGAGCAAAGTATTTCGTAACAAACACAGATTTAACAATTCCACGCGAACTTGGTATAGCGCCAGGGTGTGGCTCAATGATTCAAGCTGTTATAAACGCTACAGGAGTAAAACCAGTTGCTTCAGCAGGAAAACCAGAATCCGCAATGTATGATGAAGCGAGATTTTTGGTTGCTGCTAATGCTAAACAAGATGATGCTGAATATGCAGAATGTACAGAAAAAGACGAGTTTGGAAATCCTGTAATTAGTATTGAACGTTCGTTAGCAGTAGGAGACCGTTTAGATACTGATATTGAAGCTGGAACAAGAGGAGGATACGAATCTTTGCTTGTGCTTACAGGCGTTACGGATCCTAGAATGTTAATGCTTGCTCCAAAACATTTGCGACCAAGTTTTGTTTCTAAAGATTTGAGAGGACTTAACGAAGCTCACGAAGAAGCACATTTTATTGGAGAAAATATTTCAGTATGTGCAAATGCAAAAGCAGAGCTTGTTGATAATTCAACTATTAAAGTAAATAGTTTAACTGATTGCAACTCTTTAAGAGCTGCATGCGCTTTAGTGTGGAAGCTGCAAGATGAAGGAAAGCCGGTAGAAAAATATAATCTGCCTGAGTTTTCGCTCTAATAATTAAGTTTCAAATAAAAACTAGGTTTTTACTATGACTTTGAACGATTATGCAGCGACTTTGTCAAATGATTCTACGAACCAAAGATTGGACTGTGCTTTAGTAACACGTAGTTTGGCTGAGACTAGAAATACTGCTCAACATCTTATTCGCGCAGGAGTCGTAAACGTAAATAATAAAAGTATTACAAAACCATCATTTCTTGTAAAAAATACAGATAGTATAAGCATTGAAAAGTCTGAAAATACAGAAAATTTACTTCGTTACGTTTCAAGAGGAGCACTAAAATTAGAAGGTGCTTTCGAAAGTTTTTCAAAATTCGGCTTAAATACTTGCGAATCAACTAAAGCACTTGATATTGGAGCTTCAACAGGCGGTTTTTGTGACGTTCTTTTACAAAGAGGAGTTGAGTCAGTAATCGCGCTAGACGTAGGTCATGGCCAGCTAAACGCAAAAATAGCAAATAATCCTCACGTAATTGAAATGAGCGGAGTAAATATTAGAGACGTTTACGAAAAAGATTTGCCGTATAAGCCGAATCTCATAGTATCTGACGTATCATTTATTTCTCTTACGCTTGTTATTCCAGTAATCGCGCGCATAGCTGAGAAAGATGCGGATGTTGTACTACTTGTTAAGCCACAGTTTGAAGTAGGCAAAGGAAATCTTGGAAAAGGCGGTATTGTTACAGACGCAAAGCTTAGAATTAATGCTATTGAAACTGTGAAAAATTGTGCTAAAAACAACGGTTTAAAGGTGATAGCAACTCATGAATCACCTATTGAAGGCACTCACGGAAACGTGGAATATTTACTTTATGCGAAAGTTTAAGACGCAAATTGCGCAAATATTTCAGCATCTTGCCAAATAATAATTGCTTTATGCAATATGGCATGCAGCAATTACAATAGTTACTGTTATGTGCAAGTAGTACGAGGGGACTGTGTGATGAAGGAAGATTTTTCAAGTGATACTTCTTTAGAAGTTCGTCGCGCACTTGTTGTAACTCATGCAAGATTAGATAGTCACAGTGCGGTAGTTAACCAAGTTACAACTCAGCTTACTAAAGCAGGTTTTTGCGTTGACCTGTTTCAAAGCGCGTCTGTTTCTGATTTTGCGCAAAAACCTAACCATGTAGTTGATGAGCATACTGAAATTGTTGTAGTGCTTGGGGGAGATGGCACTATGCTTCAGGCTGCGGAATTAGCTCACTGCACTACTGTTCCTATTATTGGAATCAATCTTGGCCATGTTGGATTTTTAGCTGAATTTGAAAGTTTCCAAATTGATGAAGCAATTCGAAGAATTGCAAACAAAGATTATTTTATTGATAGGCGTATGGAAGCGCATGTGGACGTTTGGCTTCCAGGTGAAACTGAACCGCTTCGTGACTGGGCTCTTAACGATATTACGCTTGATAGAGCAGACAGAGGACGAATGGTTGAGCTTTCAATAAGAGTTGATGACGTTGAAATGTCATCTTTTGGCTGCGATGGAGTAATAGTTTCCACTCCTACAGGTTCCACTGCTTACGCATTTTCAGCAGGAGGATCAATTATGTGGCCAAATGTAGAGGCGCTTCAGCTTGTACCGTTAGCTGCGCACGCACTTTTCGCTCGGCCTCTTATTATTGGCTCAGGCTCTACTTTCACAATTGATATTCTTGAAGATTCATCGTCAGGTGGTTGGATTTGTTGTGATGGACGACGTCAACGAGCACTTCCACAAGGCTCAAGGATTCAAGTACGTCAGTCAAAAGACGAGCTTTTACTAGCTAGACTTTCCGGAGCGCCTTTTACTAAACGTTTGGTAACAAAATTTGATTTGCCAGTAGTGGGTTGGCGAGAACACAACAATAATGCGATGAGCAAAAATAATAGATTCAACAATTAATTTGGAAAATTTTAACGATTTTAACGATTTTAACAACGTAAAATAAACGAGGTACAGCGTGCTTGAAGAACTAGAAATACGAAATCTTGGGCCAATCGCGCATGCGATTATTACTCCTTCAGCGCACATGACTGCTATTACTGGAGAAACAGGTGCCGGAAAATCCATGCTGCTTAGCGCCATAAAACTCATTTCTGGTTCCCGAACTGAAGTGGCACGTGTATCTCCTAACGCTAAAGAAGCATGGGTTCAAAGCGTATTTAGTTTGCCAAAAACAAGCGAAGTTGCAAACATAATTAGTCAAGCTGGCATAAATCTTGAAATTTCAGAATCAGACAGCACTCAGCTAGACATGTACGTCTCAAGAACAGTACCTAAAGAGGGAAGATCGCGAGCAACTATTTCCGGATGTGCAGTTCCAAAAACTTTATTAGAAACTGTTTGCTCTCAAATGGTTACTATTCATGGCCAGAGTGATCAACTTCGTATTGCTACAAATGCTAAGCAACGTGAAATTCTTGATTTAGTCGCGCAAAATAATGATATTTTTGAACAATATCAAAATGCTTATAAAGATTGGAAAGACTCTCAAAATCTGCTAAATAAACTAGAAAATCAAGAATCTTCTGCACGCCAGCGTGCGGATTATCTTCGTGAATCTTTAAACAGAATACACGATATTAATCCACGACCTCATGAAGATGAAGAATTAAAAAATAGAAGAGATAGAATTGAGAATTCTGCGCAAATTCTTCGTGCAGTGAGCACTGCAATCGCATCTCTTGATTCAAGTCAGATTGATTATACTGCTAGTGAATCTTCAGATGCTGGAATGCTAATTGATCAAGCATCTCAGGCATTGCGAACTTTGAAAGTAGATAAATCTTTTGAAAATATTGCCAATCAGCTTGATGATATTCACGCTCAGCTTGACGATATTGTAATGCAGTTGTCTCAAATGCTTGATGTTGATGCAAACGAAGAAGATTTAGACGCATTAAACGAACGCATTCACAGTCTCACAGAAATAACAAAACGGTGGGGACCAACATTAGACGATGTACTAGATTGGGCAGAAAAAGCTCAGTTTGAACTTGAAGATTTGGATGATTCGCCTGAAGCTATTGCGCGTGCTCGTGAGGATTGCAACAAAAAATATAATAAAGCTCTTGAAATAGCTATTAGACTTACTGAAACTCGAAAGATTGCTGCTAAGAAACTTAATGATGCTGTAAGTGAAGAATTATCTTTTCTTGCAATGTCTGGTGCAAAATTAAACGTAAATGTTAATTCTCATAAGAAGAATGATTCTGGCATAATTCAGCTTGATTCTAATGGTGCTGATGATGTTGAATTTCTTTTTAAACCATTTCCAGCTTCTCCTGATCTTCCAATAAGCAAAAGCGCTTCAGGAGGTGAATTGAGTAGGCTTATGCTTGCACTGGAGCTTGTTATTGCAAAGTTTAGTGAGCATGATGAGAAAATAATGACTTTTATTTTTGATGAGATTGATGCCGGTGTTGGTGGAAAAACTGCGGTTGAACTTGGAAAAAGATTATCTCAACTTTCCAAACACGCTCAGGTTATTGTTGTTACGCATTTGGCACAAGTTGCTTCCTTTGCAGATGAACAATATGCTGTGCAAAAAAATATTGTTGATTCTTCCGATACTGATAGTCAGGTAGCAGATACTACTGTTATTAGGCTAGATAACGAGTCTCGCGAACAGGAAATTGCTAGAATGCTTTCCGGTAGTGAATCTCAAACTTCATTAGTTCATGCTCGTGAACTTCTTTTAAGCAGTGGAAAGATTGCAGATGGTATTGATAAATAATTCCTCTATTTTTGCGGCAATTTTTGATTTCGACGGTACTCTTATCGATTCTCTTGGAGTTTGGGACGATATAGATAGAAAAAGTTTTACTAAGAGAGGAATTAGCGTTCCTGACATATTCGCAGATACTACTGCAACTATGAATCCTCGACAAATTGCGGAATATGTTATCGAAAATTATGGTTTTTCTGACTCTCCTGAAGATTTAATTAAAGAGTGGTCAGATATGGCTTTTGACGCTTATGCAAACCATCTTCCTCTTAGAAATGGTGCTTATGATTACGTCAAATATTTACGTTCTGAAAAAGTAAAGATGATTCTTATAACAACTCTTTCTAAGAGCTTATGTGAGCCTGCGTTAAAAAGATTTGGTATTTTAGATTGCTTTGATTTGCTGCAATTTGGGGAAGATCTTTCTGAAGAAGGTAAGCATAGTTATAAAACTTATCTTGATATTGCAAAAAAGTTTCACGTAAATGCTGCTAATTGCGCAGTATTTGAGGATTCTTCAACAGCTTTGCGTTCAGCTCAAAAAGCTGGAATGCAAACATACGGTGTTGTTGATGACATTAATGTTGAAATCCCTGCTGATTCTCCTTTTAAAGATTGTTTAGCAGTTTTTTCAGACTTCAAACATGCTCCAAGAATCAGCAAATAATAATTGAAGTAAAATCTTATACTTACTCAATTAATTTAGTTGGTGAGGTTTCACATACCCCGGGTTTTGTCGTGCGCATAATGCGCACGGATGGTCATCCATCTCGATTTAACGTTACCGTTAAACTCTAGCAGTCTACCCGAAGACTTGAGCGAGCAGCTCTTAAACGTCTTCTGCTTGACCTTGCTCCCAATGAGGCTTGCCATGCGACTTACTGTTACCAGAAGTCCGGTGGTCTCTTACACCGCCGTTTCACCCTTACCTAAATAAAAACATTTAGGCGGTCTATTCTCTGCTGCGCTATCTCTCAGGTTGCCCTGGGCGGACGTTATCCGCCATTGTGCTCTGCGGAGCCCGGAAGTTCCTCAGTCACTCCGAATGAACATTGTGACCGCGACCATCGTGAAACCTCAACCTTCCTGATTATAGCAGAAAATATCAGTTTCGTAAAAAATTCGCTATTTTGCTAGAAATTCTGAAATAAATATGAATTTTTTTGATTTAATTTAAGAACTCGCTATGTTCTGCTCTAATAAACAGATATAATGAAGTTACCGATGGCATCGTGGCTGTCGGAGTGATTCACATCGAGCACATAAGTGTTCGGTTCTACATGAGGAGGTTTCGCATGGATATCGTCATTACCGGACGTCATACGCAGATTAGGCAAAGATTCCGTGACGTTGTTGAAAGTAAGATGAGTCGTGTAACTGCAATTGCTCCTGATGCTCAGAGAATTCAGATTGTTTTGAATTCTGAGGGAAATCCACGGCAAGCAGATACAGCGAAACGAGTAGAGATTACGGTTATTGCAGGAAGTACTGTAATTCGCGCTGAAGCGTCTAGTGCTGACGAATTTAGTGCCTTAGATATGGCGCTTGATAAGCTTACGCTTCGTCTTCGTCGCACACGCGATCGTCGTAAGGATCATCGTCGCGGATTTGCAGAGATTACGCCTGTTGATTTAGGTTCTGCAGAACCTGAGGTTGAGACAACGGTTGTTCAGTCTGAAGAAGCAGAAGTTGTAAACAGCGCTGATGCTGCAGTTGCTTCAGATCTAGGACCTGGCGAATCTGTTGAGGTTAGTGTTGGAAGCACTCCAATTGTTATTCGCCGTAAGTTGCATATTGCAGAGCCAATGAGCATCGATGAAGCTCTGTATGAGATGGAACTAATCGGTCACGACTTCTTCCTGTTTGTTAACAAAGAAACTATGCGACCATCTGTTGTATACCGTAGGCACGGATGGAGCTATGGCGTATTTGAAATCGACACGCCTGAGCATGTAAATAAGTAGAAGAATAGAAATAAGAAGGTTGCGAATGCCCGTCTAGTGTTCTAGGCGGGCATTCTTATGAAATTTCGCAATCTATAAAATAAAAAATATGCGCGTATAGACTCGCTAGTTGTTAAAAATCGCAACCGTCGCGTAATATAGGCACAGTTTACGTCTACGTTGGCTAGGCCGTCAGCGCAGACATGACCTTAAGGGAGCAAAACGTGGTAGATATCGTCGATAAAGCCTTGCGCATGGGTGAGGGACATCAGTTAAAGCGTCTTGAAAATGTGGCCAAGGCTGTGAACGCGTTGGAAGATGAGATTTCAGCGCTTTCCGATGAAGAGCTAAAGGGACAAACAGCAAAGTTTAAGCAGCGTTTAGACAACGGTGAATCTCTTGATAAGCTTATGCCAGAAGCCTTTGCTACTGTGCGAGAAGTTTCTAAGCGTACTCTCGGTCAGCGTCACTTTGACGTACAGCTTATGGGCGGCGCGGCATTGCACTGGGGCAATATCGCAGAAATGAAAACTGGCGAAGGTAAAACGCTTGTTGCAACATTGCCTAGCTATTTGAACGCTTTGGAAGGTAAAGGCGTTCACGTTGTTACAGTTAACGATTATCTTGCTAGCTACCAGAGTGAGCTGATGGGTCGTATTTATCGATTCCTTGGCATGAGCGTTGGCTGCATTATTACAGATCAACAGCCTCCTGAGCGTCGTAAACAGTACAACGCAGATATTACTTACGGTACAAACAACGAATTCGGCTTTGACTACCTGCGCGATAATATGGCCTGGGAAAAGAGCGAGCTTGTACAGCGTGGACATCATTACGCTATTGTCGATGAGGTTGATTCCATTCTTATTGATGAAGCTCGTACACCTTTAATTATTTCTGGTCCTGCGGAAGGCGACGTAACTCGCTGGTATCACGAGTTTTCAAAGATTGTTTTGAAACTTACTCGTGATACTGATTATGAGATTGACGAGAAAAAGAAAACTGCGGGTATTCTTGATTCTGGTATTGCTAAGATTGAGGATTATCTTGGTATAGATAATCTTTATAAGCCAGAAAACACTGCTCTTATTGGATACTTAAATAATGCTTTGAAGGCAAAGGAACTATTCCTTCGCGATCGCGATTATGTTGTTACCAATGGCGAAGTTTTGATTGTTGATGAGCACACTGGTCGTGTTCTTCCTGGTCGACGTTACAGTGAAGGCTTACATCAGGCAATTGAAGCAAAGGAAAACGTAGAAGTTAAGGCTGAAAATCAGACTTTTGCTACAATCACTTTGCAGAATTACTTCCGTATGTACGACAAGCTTGCTGGTATGACTGGTACTGCTGAAACTGAAGCAGCGGAGTTCATGGGTACTTATAAGCTTGGCGTTCTTCCTATACCATCGAACCGTCCAGTAATTCGTATGGATAAGAACGATTTGATCTTCCGTACTAAGAAAGAAAAGTTGGCTGCTATTGTGCGCGATGTAGCTATGCGTCATGCAAAAGGTCAGCCTGTTTTGCTTGGTACAGCTTCGGTTGAATCTTCTGAAATCGTTTCATCTTTGCTTGATGTTGCTCGTATTCCTCACCAGGTGTTGAATGCAAAGCAGAATGCTAAGGAAGCTGCTGTTGTAGCTGTTGCAGGACGTAAGGGTGCTGTTACTGTTGCTACTAACATGGCGGGCCGTGGTACTGATATTATGCTTGGCGGTAACGTTGAGTTCTTGGCTGATGCAAAGTTGAAGGCTGATGGTTATTCTCCAGACGATACTCCTGAAGAGTACGAGAAGCGTTGGCCAGGCGTTTTAGCAGAAGTTAAGGAACAGGTTAAAGACGAGCACGAGGAAGTTAAGAAGCTCGGCGGCTTATATGTTCTTGGTACTGAACGTCACGAGTCTCGTCGTATTGATAATCAGCTTCGTGGACGTTCTGGTCGTCAGGGTGATCCTGGTGAGTCACGCTTCTACTTGAGCTTGGAAGACGATTTGATGCGTTTGTTTAACACTCAGCTTGTTGCTCGTGTTATGGCAAAGGGCTTGCCTGAAGGCGAACCAATCGAATCTAAGTATGTTTCTAACGGTGTTCGTACCGCACAGAAAACTGTTGAAGCTCGTAACTTTGAAATGCGTAAGAACGTTTTGAAGTACGATGACGTTATGAACAAGCAGCGTACTGTTATTTACTCTGAGCGCCAGATGGTTCTTAAGGGTGAAGACATTCACGAAGATATCTTAAAGTTTATTAAAGATACGGTTGAAAGCTACGTTCGTGGTGCAAATAACGGTTCAGATAAGCCAAAAGATTGGGATTGGGATGGCCTTTCTAAGGCTGTTAGCTCAATTGCACCTGTTGCATTGTTGTCTTTGGATGAGCTTCGTAAGGAAGTTTCAACTCTTAAGGGCGATAAGGCTGTAGAAAAAGTTTGTGACAGCATAGCGGATAACGTTATTAATCTTTACAGTCTTTTTGAAGATCGTCTTGGTGCTGACAATTTGCGTCAGATTGAGCGACGCGTAGTTTTGGCTGTTCTTGATCGCAAGTGGCGTGAACATCTTTACGAGATGGATTACTTAAAGGACGGTATTGGTCTTCGCGGCATGGGTCAGCGAGATCCGTTGGTTGAGTATCAGCGTGAAGGCTATCAGATGTACAATTCCATGATTGAAGCAATTAAGGAAGAAAGCATTCAGCTTCTATTCCACATTGATATCAATCAGCTTGCTACTACAGAAGATGAAGAATCTGACTCTGAAGTAGATGAGGATGTTGCTGAAGCCTCTGCTGAAGTAGACGCACAAGATCGCCAGTCTGGAATAGTAGGACCTCAGCCGTTAAGCCATGCTGAAGGCGATGTTCCTGTAAGCAAGCGACCAAAGGCAGAAGAGTGGAAGACTCCTTGGGCTGATGGGCGCACATTCCCAGGTACTAACAAGAATGATGATTGCCCATGTGGTTCTGGAAGAAAATATAAGCTTTGCCACGGCCACAATGAAGAAAAGTAAATCTTCTTAAAGTACTAGATACGATTAAGCGCACGGAATTTAAATAATAATTTCGTGCGCTTTTCGTTTTAACTTTTACTATGTGAATTGTAACTATACGCGAGCACCATTCTCATATTCATCATAGTCTTGGTAATTTTTAGACTTTCTTCTATGCGATAAAAGACCAGCTCCACCAATAAGAACACAAAACGCACTAAATATTCCAGCATACGAAGCAATATGTGGCAAAAATGCGGCTAGAATCACTCCAGCAACACCGAGCAGTAATATTAGCCATAAAACTATTAAAGTGCCCTGAAGGCTAGAAAAATGCGGATCTGGAGGTATAAAATCATCACCGTACTCGTCCATCGTTTTGTCAACATCAAGCCAACTAGATTGAATATTGTCACGAGGTCCTCGAGAATTGCGTAAATTAAAGAAAGATTTATGCTCGTGAGTTTTATTTGAAGAAATTTCTTTAGGCATAACAGCTTTGCGCAAACGTTTCTCAAAATTTTTTGCACTACGAGAGTTTATTATATCTTTTAAATCATCCTCATGCTCAGAGAGAAAAGCAGACCAATCCTCATCATCATTTTTCTTACTATTCGAAAAACCATTCTGCATTTCGTTACCAGACTGTTCTGCAGGGTGAGGGTCGTTGGTATTCTTAGAAGTTGTCATAACTACTACTGTAGCAAGTCTGCTTGATTCGTAGATTTTGCCGCTATATGCGGAAAGGATGTCGCATGCTGTATTGGTTCTTCGTGAAGGGACTTGGATTTATCGCTCGAATGAGAATACATCCAACAGCAAAAGGCGTACAAAATGTGCCGAAAAAAGGCGGTGCGATTATTGCAGCAAATCATCTTGCTGTTATTGATGATGCACTACTTCCACTTACTTGTCCTAGAATGATCCATTTCATGGGCAAAGCTGAATACTTTGAAGGAAAAGGATTAAAAGGACGTTTCAAAAAGTGGTGGTTTACTTCTGTAGGTGTATTCCCAGTAGATCGATCTGGCGGAGCTAAATCTCTAGGAGCATTGAATCATGCTAAGGAGATTCTTGAAAAAGGTCAACTTTTTGGTATTCATATTGAAGGCACAAGAAGCCCAGATGGTCGCTTATATAAAGGACACACGGGAGCAGCTCGCTTAGCTTTAGAAACAGGGTGTCCTATAGTTCCTGTAGCAATTATTGGCACTCGCGATTTGCAGCCAAAAGGGAAAGTAGTTCCTAATAAGGGAAAAACTCAGGCTATTTACGGAAAACCTATTACGGTGGAAAAAGTAAATAATGTTGAAGATATTACGCGAGAACGTTTGCGCGAAATCACTGATAAAATTACAAATTCTATTAAAGAAATGAGTGGGCAAGAATTTGTAAATGAGTATGCGCAGACTGTAAAACAACGCATGAAAGAAGAAGCAGGAACAAAACAGAAATAAAGCAGAAATAAAAAACTGATATTTAAAATATTTCATGCTGAAAATTAAAAATTCTGGCACTGCGAAAGTAACGTTCTTTTACAGTGCCAGAATTGTTTAAATCAGAAAACTAAACTTAAATAACAGTTAAAGTTATTACAGTAGGGTTTCCATTACTATCTTTTACACGAACCTCGGTATCAACTCCAGGAGACTGGAATCTTACAATATGCATTAAATCACCAAGAGGAGCTTGAACTTTTACGCTAAGTCCTAAACCTTCAAGAATTTTTCTAGCCTCATCAGTGTTCTTACCGCAAACGTTCGGCAATTTAACAGTTTGTGGACCTTTAGATACCACAATCTTAACTTCATCTCCCCAATGAAGTTGAGTTCCAGCAGATGGAGAAGTGCTTATAATTTTTCCTTTATCAACAGTGTCACTATTTTCTTCACTAGAAGTCACTTTGAGCTTAAGTTCTCGAAGCGCACTAGTAGCATCATCCTTAGTTTTATTAGCAATATCAGGCATTTGAACCGGCATAGGTCCTTTTGAAAGGACCAGTTTTACTGCTTTATTATGATTCATACGAGTACCAGGTTCTGGACTTATAGCAAGAACAGCACCATCTGGAACGTAAAGCGAATAATCATCAACCGATGAGCTATGAATAATATTCGTAAAACCGGCTTTTTTAAGAGCTTTAATAGGTTTTTTACCATCCTCAGTATTAGGATCCATGATATTTTGAGGAATAGTAGCCTGTCGAATTCCCTTAGAAACTACAACATGCAGAATATCGTTACTATGTTTGTTTAAATGAGAACCGACCAATTCTGGATCAGTTTTTACAATCTTACCGGCTGCAATATCATCATCAAATGCTTCAGTAATATCGTAAGGTATTCCAGAAACTTTAAGAGTGCGCTCATAATCTTTCCACAACGCATTAGTTATTTTACAAATTTCAGGATTCTTGCATGATAAATCATCAGGTTTTGGCAAAGACCAGTAGCTTCCAGGACCAGCGAAATACCAGTAGCATCCTCCTGCAACCGATAACGCTGCAACAGAAGCAAAGCAAGCTAAAATAATAACTACTTTTTTATATGATTTTTTAGAACCTTTAGAAATTCTTTCAGTAGTTTTATTCTTATTGTTTTTACTTTCCGCAGAAAGCTGAGTGAGCTTTCTAAGTTCGTGAGAGTTTAAAGCAGTAGTAGGAAGATTATTATCATTAAACTGCTCTAATGGATCAGAATAGGAATTGTTAGAAAAATCTTCTAAAGTGTTTTGATTACTCGCATAAGCGTTTCTATTATTATTCCAAATATTTCTAGTAGAGTCAGAATCAGAATAGAATTCTTTTGCACCTACCGAATCGCTCGCTTTAGTAGAATCAGCATTATTGTTTACTTCTAAAGTTGCGTCATTTGTAAATATTGGTTCCTGCTCATCACGGTTAATCTCATCCGTTATAGTTTGATAAGTCTTATAATCTGAGTCACTTTGAGCACTGTTATTATTAGAATCATCTTCAGACGATAAAACCATTGGGGTAGTAGGCGGTATTGGTGGCTCTTGGGAAGATTCTGCAGTGCGAGTTAATTTATTAACAGGAGATTCGTTAGAATCGATTTCTTCGTCAGCCTGATATTCTTTTTGAAGCCTATACTTCCAATCTTCAGGAGAAAGTTTAGAACTAATACTACGAAGCTTAGCTAAAGCCATAGTTGCGTCATCAGGTCGTTTATGCATGTCTCGCTGAGTCAAAGAAGCAATAAAATCAGCAACAATGGGGCTTATTCCTTCGCATACAGTGGAAAGAGACGGAGTGTCTTCATGAACATGCTTAAAAACGAGCGTAACAGGATTATCTGCGCTAAAAGGTACGCGCCCAGCAAGCATTTCCCAAGCCATCATTCCAGCAGAATACAGATCACCCTGAGTTGTGGCAAGATTGTTTTCAATCATTTCTGGAGCAAGATACGCAGCTGTTCCAAGCAGAAGACCTGTTGAAGAAAGTGTAGCTTGAGAAATTGCTCTAGCTAAACCAAAATCAGTAATCTGCACGTGACCGCGGTCGTTAATAAGAATGTTTTCAGGCTTTATATCCCTATGAACAACACCAGCTTGATGTGCAGAAGATAATCCGTCTAAAACTTCAGCAAGTAAGCGCAAAGTTTCTTTCACTGTGAAAGTACCATGAACGTTCATCTCATAACGCAAATTAACGCCATGAACGTATTCCATAACTAGATAATCAAGTCCATCATATTCGCCAGTATCATACACTTGCACTATATGTGGGTTTGCTATAGCTGCAGCAGAAGTAGCTTCTCTGCGGAATCTAGCAATGAACTGCTGCCGATGAAGTCCTTGAGCTAGTTGCGTATGCATTATTTTGATAGCAACTGGTCTACCGAGCCGTTCATCTTGTGCCTGATAAACCGTAGCCATACCGCCTTCTGCTATTTTTCGCACAATACGGTAACGGTTTTCGATGCACATGCCTGGTTGCGTATTTGTAGCTTCGTCCATATGTTGCAAATCCTTATGTGCTTACGATTGTTTCTACTTATGAGTGTACAAGCATAACAGTATGCAATGGTAGTTATATCGTGTTTTTTCTAATATTTATACGCTTTTTTAAAAATTTGTGCCCTAAGTAACTTATAAAAACGCAACTTTCGCAAGCTTCATCTAAGGACTTTTACGTAAAATCATGCATAAACTATACGTAAAACTATACGCAATAATCTACGTGACGCTATTTTGCGTTTATATACTTAGGTACTATATTCTCCAATCTGAAGGTATAAACTTTTCTGCCATACTTATAAGCTTATTCTTACCTTCTGCTTTAAGAGGAGAATCTTTTATAGCAGATAAAGTTTCCTGCCAAAGTTTGTAAATTCTATGCTTAGACTTTTCAATAGCTCCGGTTGAATAG
This sequence comes from Gardnerella sp. C0684A1, assembly GCF_055326835.1. Lineage (NCBI taxonomy): Bacteria > Bacillati > Actinomycetota > Actinomycetes > Bifidobacteriales > Bifidobacteriaceae > Gardnerella > Gardnerella sp. C0684A1. The sequence goes on from NZ_JBLTSX010000003.1 coordinate 27,573, forward strand.
TATATTTCTATAATTTTTTTAACGTCATCATTATTTCTATATTCAGATTCGTATGCTTTTTTAAGTAGCAATTTTTCATTCTGATTTCCCAGAGAAAGAGCATCGGCGAGAAGTACAGCACGTTTTCCTTCACGAATATCACCGCCTATAGGCTTACCTGTACGTGAAGTATCAGAAACTATATCTAATAAATCATCAGCAAGCTGGAAAGCAACACCTAACGGTTCGCCTACATTTTTAGCTGTTTTCTTAGCTGCAGCAGTATCAACTCCAGCAGCAAGTAATCCTAGTTCAATTGGAGCAATAGTCGTATAGCTTGCAGTTTTCCAACGAAAAACATTAATCGATGATTCAGCTAACTGGTTTGGGTCGTCCAAAGACATCAATTCAATAGACAAATCAAGAACTTGTCCTATGCCAACATTTTTTTGCATATCAGCAAATGAGGAAAGCAAATCTTGACTATTATAAAGTTTTTTTGACGCTTCTCTAGTAATATCAAAGCTTTCTGTTGCAAGTATGTCTCCAAGCATAAGACCTAATCCGGTACCAATATGCTTATTCTTACAAACTTCGCTTAAAGCACAGTATGCGCTAGGTTTGCCTCTTCTTAAAGAAGATTCGTCAATAATATCGTCATGAATAAGAGCAGCAGTTTGGAATACTTCTAAAGCGCAAGCAACGTCTATTACAGCTGTTTTTTTCGTAAGAAATTCGAGATTATTATAATTTTTGTCTATTAAAGAATCAGTTTTATCATCTAAATGTTGATTGTAAGCTGCGTCAAAAGCAGAAAGAAGAAGCAAAGCTCGTAATCTTTTTCCACCTTCACTCGAAGAAATTGCTTGAGTTATAACAGTTTTTAAAATTTCAGAACAACTTGCAGTAAGATTTTCGCAAGCTTCAGATTGGAATTGATTTGAAATAAGCTCGCTAATGCGCGTTTCTATAAGTGTCAGGTTTGAATCAACATCCATAATATGAAGTTATCCACATACCGGAGACAATGTAAACCTAGTGTTTTGTAGTGCTAAGCAAGCTTATAACCAAAATATAAAATTTTTCTTGCTTACTTTTAGTGATATTGAGAAACTTGCATTACCAAGTTGAAAATAACGAATTTGGTGAAAGAAAACTATCTTGCATGCGGGGAATGCAATACAAAGAAAAGAAGGGAATAAATCATGGTATCGGATGTTCTTAATCGCCCATTGTTTAATAGTGTAGACGACTTTGATATTAAAAATCTTGCAAATATTTATGCAAAAGGTAATCAAGATTTTCTAAAAAATCCAAACGAATTTGAAGAAGCACTATCAACTTTTGATGATTTAGAAATTTTCGCTGGAGAATCGGCAGAAAATTTTGATTACGAATCTTTAGATAACAGATACAGTATTTTGTTAAATTTTTCTAGAGAATACGTTTCGCATAATAACAGTGAAAAAGATGAGTGGATTAATGGTTTGCGATTTTGGGTGCCAAAACTTTCGCAATATTTTCTGAGAAAAATTTCTAAAAGTGGCAAACAGTTTGCTACTTACTCAATTTCTTCTCAATCACTTACAAACTGGTTTAAAACTTTCTCTGATCCAGACGAAACGCTAGTTGGGCACGACTTTATTGCACTGCCTATTGCAATGTTTCATAACATTAACGTTCGAGATGCTATGCTTATGTGCATTTTGGATGAAAATAGAAAATGGTATAACGAAGAGTCTTTGCATGATTTAGCATGGATGACTCATACTCCGGATATTTCGAGAAATTTGCGTAATTGTTTAGAAGAAAAATTTACTCAAGAATGTACAGTTCCAAATATTTGTAAAGCTTTAGATGCAAAACATATGCTTGAATCAATGGCATATGTAGTGAAAGATATACCAGAGCTAACAGTACAAGTTTACGCTTTACTTTCTTATATCTGCTGGTGGTTCAGTATTGGAGAAGTAGATGCTTATGTTAATAAAGCTTTGGCAATTGATCCAGATTGTTCAATGGCAAAAATTGTAAGAGGAGCGCACGAGCATAATATTCAACCAGCGTGGTGCTCAAAATTCGCCACGCCGCGCAAAGAATCTTGGGAATAATCGTCCTTAGAAGATGGTTAACTGCTTAAGGTGAAAAATTGCCCTTGCTATAACTATATCCTTATGGTATAAGCAAGGAGTGCTGCAGGAGGAACAGTTTGACGAGCGAAGTTGAAACGTCTGCCGAAGAGCTTGAAAATGGTGAAGAAAATATTACGCACGATTCGCGTAAAAACAATAGTTCTAGTAAAGGCAAGACTAATTCTTCGTCATCGGCAGTTTCTCACAAAAGCCGCACTAAAACAGAAACGGACGCATACGATTTGAGTGATGAAATGACGCTTGACGATTCCGAAACCATGCAAGATCATATAGATGATGTTGACGAAAGCCTTGATAACGAAGATCATATGACGCTGGATGATTTAGATGACATTCAGCCTGCTGACATTGATGACGTAGATGATCTTAGTGATGTTGATGATGTTGTGGATGATCTTGTCGATGAGCAAGAAGAGATTGACGACATTGAGGATTCAGAGGAAACCAAGCCTGAGGTTCCACCAGTTCCGCAGGCTAAAGGCGCGTTTATTGTGCGCGATGATGATGACGATGATAATCTAACTCCTTCTGGAAATCCAAAGCGCAGAGTTGTAGCAACTGGTGCTACTGCAGACCCTGTTAAAGATTACTTGAAGCAGATTGGTCGCGTAAGCTTGCTTAACGCAGAGCAGGAAGTTGATTTGTCGGAACGTATTGAGGCTGGCTTGTATGCTCAGCATTTGCTTGATACTGAGATTGATCATATGGAATTTAAGCGCAAGCGCGAACTTAAGTGGGCTGCTGCTGACGGAAAGAAAGCAAAAGATCATCTTCTTGAAGCAAACTTGCGTCTTGTGGTTTCTCTTGCTAAACGCTATACGGGTAGGGGAATGCTTTTCCTTGATTTGATTCAGGAAGGTAACCTCGGTTTAATTCGTGCTGTAGAAAAGTTCGATTGGAAGAAGGGCTTTAAGTTCTCAACTTACGCAACCTGGTGGATTCGTCAGGCCATTACTCGTGCTATGGCAGACCAGGCTCGTACTATTCGAGTTCCAGTGCACATGGTTGAAGTTATTAATAAGCTTTCTAGGGTTCAGCGTCAGATGCTTCAAGATTTAGGTCGTGAACCTACGCCAGATGAGCTTGCACGCGAATTGGATATGCCTGTTGAAAAGGTGCAAGAAGTGCAAAAGTACGGTCGTGAACCTATATCTTTGCACACTCCTTTGGGTGAAGATGGTGATTCTGAGTTCGGTGATTTGATTGAAGATACCGATGCAATCGCACCATCAGATGCTGTTGCATTCTCACTTCTTCAGGAACAGTTTAGGCAAGTTTTGGAAACTTTGGCACCTAGGGAAGCCGGCGTTATTAAGATGCGCTACGGTTTGGAAGATGGTCAGCCAAAGACTTTGGACGATATTGGTCGAGTGTATGGTGTTACGCGTGAGCGCATTCGTCAAATCGAGTCGAAGACTATGTCTAAATTGCGTCATCCTTCACGCTCGCAAACTTTGCGTGACTTCTTAGATCAGTGATTGGTTGAAAATATTTGTTGGAGTGTCGTATTTTTGCTGCAATAAAAGTAAGTGGAAATACGACACTTATTGCTTAATATCAGTAATTTGTGCAAGGGGTAAAAGTGGTCTCTAATAAAGATCGAGAACAGTATGATGCTGATAGCTTGACTGTGCTTGAAGGCTTGGACGCTGTGAGAAAACGTCCAGGTATGTATATTGGTACTACTGACAGCCAAGGTTTAATGCATTGCCTTTGGGAAATTATTGATAATGCTGTCGATGAGGCTTTGGCTGGTGCTTGCAATCATATTATTGTTACTCTTCACGATGATGGTTCTATTGAGGTTGCGGATAATGGACGTGGTATTCCAGTAGATGTTGAGCCTAAAACAAAACTTACAGGTGTTGAAGTTGTTTTAACTAAGCTTCACGCTGGAGCTAAGTTTGGTAATGCTTCTTACAATGCTGCAGGTGGATTGCATGGTGTTGGTTCTTCTGTTGTAAACGCTTTAAGCTTGCGCTTGGACGTTGAAGTTGATAGAGATGGCAAAACGCATCACATGGCTTTTCATCAAGGACATCCTGGCGTTTATAATGACGCAGATCCAATGCATCCGTCTCCAGCTTCTCCGTTTAAGCGTACGCGCAAGAATAAACCTACTGAGCTTGAGATTATCGGCACTGTTTCTCCAAAAATTACAGGTACTAGAGTTCGATATTGGGCTGATCCTGAGATTTTTAACTCAACTGCACACTTTAGCTATGAGCAGCTTATTGCTCGCGTGCGCCAAACAAGTTTCTTAGTTCCAGGCTTAAAAATTACTGTTATTGACGAACATGTTCCTGAAGGTGAATCGGCAAATATCGAAGAAATTGATTTGCCGGAAGATCCGGAAGACAATGTAGTAGAAGATAATCTTTTTGAAAATAAGCTTGATAATAGCGATGACACTGCGGCTGAATTTGAAGAATTAGAATCTGAATCAACGTTGGAAGACGAAGATGCGTCTGAGGATAGTGAGTCTGAATACGATAAATCTGAAGATGCTGAATTTGAAGAATCAGCTGCGCAGTCTATTGCAAATTCTGAATCTGCTAACTCAATGCAAAATAAGCATCATCCTCGAGTAGTTGAATTTTTGCATAATGGTGGCGTTAAAGATTTCGTTGATTTTCTTTCAAAAGGTGAAGCAGTATCCGATATTTGGCGCATTTCTGGCGAAGATACGTATGTAGAAGAAACGCAAGCCGTTGATTCTGCAGGAGATTTACATGCCCAGCAAGTGACGCGTAAATGCGGCGTTGATATTGCAATGCGCTGGGTAAACGGTTACGATTCAACGATTATCAGTTTCGTAAACGTTGTTGAAACTCCTGGCGGAGGCATGCACGTAGACGGATTTTTGCAAGGATTGACTAAGCAAATTCGTAAAGCTGTTGAAGATAACGCTCGCAAGCTAAAAGTAAATCTTAAAGATTCGAATACGAAAATTGAACGCGATGATATTACAGCAGGCTTGGTTGCTGTTATAACTGTTCGAATTGCTGAGCCTCAATTCCAAGGTCAAACTAAAGACGTGCTTGGAACAGCTCAAGTTAAGCCAATCGTTACTAAAATGACTGACGCTCAATTCGGTGAGATGATTTCCGGATCTAAGCGAGGATTTAAAGAGCAGTCTGCGCGAGTTTTAGAGAAAATCGTTTCCGAAATGCATGCGCGTATTCAAGCGCGTAAAACTAAGGAAGTTACTCGCAGAAAGAATGCGCTTGAGTCTGCTTCAATGCCACCAAAACTTTCTGATTGCCAGCCTGGAAACGACGATGTTGCAGAACTTTTCATCGTTGAGGGTGATTCTGCTCTCGGTACTGCAAAAGCCGCTCGTAACTCTGCTTTCCAAGCGCTTCTTCCAATTCGCGGTAAGATTTTGAACGTGCAAAAAGCAAGTCTTGCACAAATGCTTTCAAACAAAGAGTGTGCTGCAATTATTCAGGTTGTTGGAGCAGGATCGGGCGCAAGTTTTGATATTTCGCAAGCGCGTTATAACAAGATTGTTATGATGACAGATGCTGATGTTGATGGTGCGCATATTCGTATTTTGCTGCTAACGCTGTTCTACCGTTATATGCGTCCGCTGATTGAGCACGGTCATGTTTATGCTGCAGTGCCTCCGCTTCACAGAATTGCGCTCGCTGGAAAGCACAAGGGCGAGTACATTTATACTTACTCAGACGATGAGTTGGCTGGAAAGCTTGATGATTTGCAAGCTAAGGGCATTGATTTTAACAGCGATATTCAGCGTTATAAGGGCTTGGGTGAGATGGATGCGGATCAGCTTGCAGACACCACTATGGATCCTAGAACTCGAATGCTTCGTAGGATTCGTATGGAAGATGCTCAGCAGGCGAGCGAAGTATTCGATTTGCTGATGGGTGATGATGTTCCTCCGCGCAAGCAGTTTATTGTTGATAACGCTGATGACTTCGATCGTTCCAAAATCGATACCTGATTTTGTTATATAAACGTTTTTGTTTATAAGTGAAATAAATTATATTGAACGTGAATTACTCACGAGTATTGATTGCGTGTAAATTACTTACACAAAAATCCTCCTGTCTAGTGAATTACTGCAGGAGGATTTATATGTAGATTAGTTATTTAACTAGTTATTTAACTAGTTATTTACTAGCAAACATGTCTTTTGCATACTGGCGAATGTCATCTGGATTTATCATATTGTATTTTTCTTTTATTTTCGCAAAGTATTCGCCAATTATCTTTTTGCTGATTATTTTATATGATGAATCATCAGCTTTTAGATTTCCGCGAGTAAGTATCCAAGGCTCCTCATGATGCGTGAATCGTTCAAGTTCTTTACCACTGTAGCAGCAAAGATTTTCAATAACGCTATCGCATACTGCTTTTTCAGTAGCAGATAGTGTAGTTGTTAATTCTGCTGTAAGTCGTGTGAGATCGCTTTTTTGAGCGTATTTGTAATCAGCTAATTTTTCTGATGATTTAATACCTGATATTTCCGCAATTGGTGAATCTATTGGATCAAAAGTGTAGTTTTTATAGCGCAAATAGACGTCTTTATACACAGGTCCATGAACCCATGCTTGACAATCATCGGTAAATATAAACGATTTATAGAACGCAAAGTAAAAACCTTGTATGTAGTATAAGGATTTTTGCAGTGCTAAGGGAGTTATGTCCTCGCACTTTATAAGCAAGTATTGTATTATATCGTTTATTTTGTCACTCGACTTATTGCTATCAAAGTTATTGTTCGCAGAGTTATTTTGTGATTCGTCTATTAGTTTTTGAGTTGCCTTGTAGCTTTTTTCGTAGCTAAGCGCAGATTTCAGATTATTCTTATTACTGATTAATAATTGCAAGTAATATTCCGGGTCATTATAAATGCGTTGCAAAATGTCAGAATATTGTTTTGAGGGGATGTCTCCATCTGCAAATCTAGAAAATGTTTGCTCGCCCCAGCCAAGTAGCAACGAAAGTGGTCGTTTACCTATTGAGTATTTTGCAGGTATTTCGTTGATTTCATCAAGCGGAATGATGTTGTTTTCTTTGCGATACTCGTCATACAATGCTCGAAGATTCGCGTCGATAATTTCGGGTACGTATACGGCAGAACCGCATTCTTTACAGTGTGCTTCTGTGCCAGTGTAGGAATATTGTTTTCCTTTAATAGATGCAGTCGTTGGAACGGATTTTGTTGAGTACTCAACATTATTCCTGCACTCTTCGCAAAATGTTTTATTATCTTTCATTATGAGCCTTTTATTGAAAATTAGTAGATTTATTATTTTTTGAGTTGTTTATTAGATTATTTAAATAAATAATCTATCTGTTTATTTGCTTTATGGAATGAAATAACAACTGTTCTATTTTGTTGAGAAATAGTAATGATATTAAACTTCGTGTAAATGTTTACCATCTCACATTTACCTACGTGTGATAGTTTTACTCGTGGCGCGAATACGTAAAGCGTTTCATACTCATAGCCTCTTTTTTGTTTTTTAACGAATGACAAAAATCTTCTACTTCTATGTTGAGAAGTATATTTTTCTGAATATCTGATCGTATGTTGTATTCTCGAATGAAGTTTATGTTTTCCTGACGATTTTCGTTTAACGAGATGGTAAAACGGTCATTTTTTATGCAGTCTTTTATCTTTGCAAGTATTGCTGAAATTTCTTCTTTTGTGTAATTCTGATTATAATTCTTGTTCATATACCACCTCCACTCTTATGATACAAAAAATAAGTGCATTTATCAAGAAAAACGCATCTATTGATGCATAAATAATTTCATAAGTATTCCAGAGTAAAATTTATTAGCCTTATTAATGCATTTGGCTTGTTTTTATGCTTTAAGATGATATGCAAGAAGTCTTCGATAGAGATAATCTTGATTTTGCAATATTTTGTATCGAAAATGTTGCTAAGAAACTTAATCAAAACCCTCGTGATACGTATGATACTTTAACTAAGAAAAGTAATATTCTTATGTCTTATATTGTTCCATCTTATGACGCTTTACACCCTTACAATACCGCCTTTTGCTAAAGCCTTAGAAATAGCATGGTCTTTCGGTATTATTTTTCGTTTTTTCATAAAAAAGCCAGCCTTTTGATAGATACGAATAGTATTCTCAACTAATATCTATCGAGGGCTGGCTCAAAAAACGCTATTTTTTGAATATTTTTCTATTTATTCTATACCAAATCCATCAATAAGAATACGACGTTTACTTACTGATTGGTCATGGTTTACGTGGTAGTTAATCCTTACTACAGCATCAGCGGTAGTTGCACCTTCATCTGTAACGCCAACCATTCTAAATGGGGCTTTGCAACCAATCCAGTCTTCATCAGTGTTTTGAATACTATACTGACATTTAATCGGACCAGTTAATTGGCTAACAGGGATTGCCTTAACGTGGTCTACATGCTTATACGCATACAACGTATGGTCTTTTGTCTTTTCCATTAACTTATTCGTCGCATCTTCGTCTACCTTACGAAAAACGAACCCTCTAAAAATCCTATATGCTCCATCTTCATTGTGATATTTAGGCGCAAACATTTCAAGCATACCGCTCTTAAATAGCATATTATATTTTGCGTCGCTATTAAATGTATCTTTCTTATAAAACTCGTTCCAGCCGCCGTAAATAGGGTTCAAAAGACGCTGATAATCGTCATAAATCGTGCCAGCCACATAATCTTGAGTCAAATACGCGTTTTTACTAGGGAACGTAGCTTTTAAACTTTCATCAAAAGCTAATTTTGCTCGTTTGAGAGCATCAGCCTTATTACCGGCAGTCATTTCGTTACGTGGCTTAAAATAGTATGGTTGAATGTCGATATTGCCCTTAGTGCGATATAAATCGGCTAATTCGCGAGCCTTATTGTTCTTCTCGTCAGCCTTCGTGTTTGACAAGTTTTGCGTAGACGCGTAGCGTTGAGCATTGCTAAATTGCGGCTTATTAGAGGCTTGCCACCACCAAATAAGACCACCCAGCAAGGCTAGTAGAATCACGCCAATAATGCCGCCCGCAATAATGCGAGTATTGCGTGTCTTAGCGGATTTATCCGCGCCCTCTACGATTTGCGTAGTATCGTATTCTGCACTTTCTTCAGTAGTGCCAGCAAGCATTTTGTCCCAATCTTCTGCCTGTTTATTGTTAGGTAGATTGTTATTTTCCATGTTTGTGTCCTTCTGCTCAAATTAACGCGATGCTCCATTTTTAGATAACGCATATACTGTCTTTTGTATATAAACGGTTCCAATAATATTTGGGGGGGGGGTATTTTTTGAGCGCTTTTAAGCCTGAGCAGGAACTTGAGCCAGCGCCAACTCCTTCTCAACCGGAGCAACCGGAGCAGCAAAAGCAACCGGAATCTAAGCATGCTGCTAAGCATCTTCCTAAAACCGGCTCGACAACAACGCCGGTTCTCGCTTCCGCAATTGCCTCGCTTTTTGCTGGTCTTGCCGGTCTTGCTGAATCATTTGCTGCAACGCGCAAGCGCAGAAACTAGCTTTCAAAGTATAAAACTAGAAGAGCAAAAACATTACTACCCAATGTGAGCAATAAGAGACACAAGTTCAGTTCCAGAAGCATCCCTGCGCATATCTGGTTTAGGTAGCTCTACTACAGAACCGCTTTCACTAACGGCATGTAACGGATAATAGCCAACGTATGCATGAATAAGAGTATTTTGTCCTTTAAGGAATCTCTGCGAGCGCACGCCACCAGTGCCACGTCCTTTAGTAGGATACATTTCAAATGGCGTTAATTTTGCAGCACCATTTTCAGTCCCAGGAAGAGCTTCACTATCTCCAGCTACTGTGAATACGACTGTGCCAGTTGCGGAGAATAATCCGTTTTCTCCTTCCTCATAATGCCATTCAATAGCATCTTCTGGTACTACTGCAAATGTTGCTACGCGAGCTCCTTCAGCCAATCGTATTCCAGCCATGCCAGCTGCGGTTCTTCCTTGCGGACGAACCTGCTTAGCGTCAAATGTTAGAAGCGAAGAATCTGTGCTAATGAACACTAAACGATCATTATCTTTTGCTGGTGCAGCTGATACAACCACATCATTGTCTTTCAAATCAATAATGCTCCAAGAGTCCATTGTTGTTGGAGCTTCGCAATTCCATCTTTTTACTACGCCGTTTCGTGTTCCTAACGCAAGTGGTGTTGGATTATTTGAAGAATCTAATGCGACTGCTGAAACAACAATTTCGCCTTTAATTGGTTCAGTACTTTCTGTTGATGTTAGTAGTTCTTGCGCTTTTACTCCATGTGTAAGAGAAGCTGGCTTTCCTTCTTCAACTGTTAATTGCGGCAAATCTGCCACATGTGCAAGAACTAATCTTCCTGCAGAAGTAATAAGCGCGTAAGTTGATCTGGTAGTTGTAGCAAAAATAGATGAACATGGTGTATCAAAAACATTATTGCCGTGAGAATTCCAGCGTTCTAATACTTCCATGCTGGTACGTGCAATAAGTCCAGAATTACTTAAAACTACTGCGCAAGGACTGTCACTTAACTGTAAAGCAACAGCAGCGGCTTGTGAGTCTCCAGTTTTTCTAGCAGCGGTTGCAGCTGCATCTAAATCAGCTTGAGCAGAAGTAAGTTTATTAGCAGAATTAACCGCTTGTATTGCTAAATCTTCAGTATTTTTATTTCCTTTTATTTCAACTGGAGCAAAACTACCATCTTCTTGCTCGTCAAGAAGAATAGTTCTACGAGGAGTATCCCATTGTTTTACAGCATTATCCATATCGGATATAACAACACGGTCAAGCTCAGTTTCAGAACTTAATATTTGATTCAATTCATCAATTTTTTTGAGTAAATCTTCACGCTCAGATTCAAGCTCAATACGACTCATTTTAGTAAGTCTGCGCAAACGCAAGTCGAGAATATATTGTGATTGAATTTCGTCTAAATCAAATACTTTCATTAACTTAGTTTTTGCGCTATCTGCATCTTCTGAAGATCTAATAACCTGAATAACCTCGTCAATATCAAGCAATGCAAGAAGCAAACCATCAACTAAATGTAAACGTTCCTGAGCTTTTTTACGCCTAAACTCACTTCTTCTGCGAACAACAGTTCTGCGATGAGAAATCCAAACGTCTAATAGTTCGCGTAATCCCATGGTATGTGGTCTGCCGTCAACTAATGCAACATTGTTGATTGTAAAACTTTCTTGCAGTGGAGTGTGCTTAAAAAGTTGTGCAAGAACTGCGTTAGGATCAAAACCTGTTTTTATTTCTATAACAAGTCTGGTGCCATTGTGACGATCAGTTAAATCTATTGCTCCAGAAATACCATCTAGTTTTCTTGCTTTAACACCTTGAGAAATACGCTCCAAAACACGCTCAGGGCCAACCATAAACGGAAGTTCTGTAACAATAATCGCCTTTTTACGAGCAGTAATATTTTCAATATGAGTAGTAGATCTAGTAGTAAACGCGCCTCTACCTGTTTCGTAAGCCTCACGAATTCCACTTCGCCCGATAATAATACCGCCACCAGGCCAGTCTGGTCCTGGAACAAATTTCATAATATCGTCCAAAGTAGCATTAGGATGCTTCATAACATATTTTGCTGCAGCAACTACTTCACCCAAATTGTGCGTTGCCATGTTAGTTGCCATTCCAACAGCAATACCAGAAGCACCGTTTACAAGCAGATTTGGTATAGCAGCAGGAAGAACAGTAGGCTCTTTTAATTTGTTATCATAATTTGGTACAAAATCAACAGTGTCTTCGTTAATATCAGCATTCATGCCTAATGCTGCAGGAGCAAGACGAGCTTCTGTGTAACGTGAAGCTGCAGGACCGTCATCAAGCGAACCAAAGTTTCCGTGACCGTCAACTAAAGGAAGACGTAACGAAAATGGCTGAGCTAATCTAACCATAGCTTCGTAAATTGCAGAATCTCCATGAGGATGCAACTTACCCATAACTTCACCAACAACGCGCGCAGACTTCATATACGCATGATCCGGAGATAAGTTCATATTTCCCATTTGATACACAATGCGTCGCTGCACAGGTTTCATACCATCTCTAGCATCTGGAAGAGCACGCGCGTAAATTACAGAATAAGCGTATTCAAGAAAAGATTTGCTCATTTCCTCTTTCAGAGGAGTTTCAACAATATGCTCTTTTACCTTTCTAGGGTCGAAAGACTGTTTAGTTGCATGACGGTGCGAAGGCATGGTTAAGAACTCCTTGAATGAGATTACGGCTTTTAATATTATCAATTTCTATGCACAAATAAGCTTGTGTTCTTTACAAAAACGCTAGTTTTTATAAAAAATACTTATGTAAAACGATTATGTTTATAAAACAATTTTGTTAATTTAGTTCTCAGTGGTTCAATAGTTAGTATGAGCGTTGAAGTACATTCACAGAAGGAACTACTGAGTTTTGTAAATTATGAAGGTTATGGAGACTGGTTTAATAAAACTAGCGAATCAAATAGTGAAGAGCATAAAATTGGTGGCGCTTTTCATTTATCTTCAATTCTTCCTGCACTAACAGACGCTATTGATTTTCCTATTGCTACAGCAGTTCACTCAAATCCAGCATTTTTACGAAATTCTCTTGGAATTCCGAAAGCTAGAGCAGCTGTAGTTGTTCTTGTTGATGGTTTAGGGTACTGGAATATTGTTATGCGTCAGGGGCATGCTCCCTACTTGCGATCACTTTTAAATAACAGTATTAACCAGCGCGCACTCGCAACCTGTATTCCAAGTACTACTGTTGCTGCAATGGCAACATTCGGTACAGGAACATGTCCTGGTTTAACTTCTATGACAGGATATACGCAGAAGAATGCACAAACTGGTGAACTTGCTCAATTAATTCAATTTAAGAATGCTCCTAATCCTACTGATTTGCAGAAGGAACCGACTATTTTTGAGTCTCTTTCTGCGAATGATATTAGAGTAGATAATGTTGGTTTGCCAAAATTTGAGAATTCTCCGCTTACAAATGCTGCTTTTCGTGGAGCTTGCTACATAACGGGAGGTACTGCTCGCGCGCGTATTATGAATGCTGCTGAGACTACTAAGACTCCTGGATTAACGTACTTGTATTTACGAGATACTGATAAGGTTGGCCACAATTATGGTTGGGATTCTGAGCAATGGGTTGCAGCATTCGAACAGGTTGATGCACAGTTGCGTTTACTGCAGAAAAATTGTGCTCCAGGTACGGTTATTGTTATTACTGCAGATCATGGCATGATTCAATCAGATCCTAATAAATGTGTTGATATCGCTAAGAACGCTGATCTAATGAAAGATGTTGCTATGGTGGGCGGTGAGCCTCGTTCTGTAATGCTTTATGCAAGTTGTGATGTAAACCCTGATGATATTGCTTATCGATGGAGAAGTATTCTTGAGGATAAGGCTTTAGTTCGAACTAAAAATCAAGTTATTGATGATGGTGTTTTTGGTGAAGTTAGTTCACAAACCAGGGAAGTATTAGGAGATGTTTTAGTACAAGCTCGCGATGAGTGGACTATTGTAGATTCTCGTACGCAAACAGAAAAAGCTATGAGCTTGCCGAGCGTACATGGTTCTATGACTCGTATGGAAGTTGATATTCCTTGCCTTATTGATTTGGTTTAGTGCTAAATCTTGCTATGCTTCGATTAACATAGCAAATAAGTAAGTGATAAGTGGATAATAGTGGCGAATAAAAAGTCCACAAAAAACTAAGAGCGCGGAATTAACTTTATTCCACGCTCTTTTTAAAATTTATCTCTAGAATTTATCCCTCGCCGAATAATATTTCATCCCAGCTTGGTACTGCAGAACGACCAGTACGCTTTTTGTGACGTTCATTTATCGTTTTATCTACAGTACTAGCTTGTACGTCAACAACTTCAGTACGATCTCGTTGAGCATGCGCATCGTCTGGAAGATTTTCTGCAGAAACGTTCGTAATGCTATTTAAATCGTTCTGGTTTTTTGCTTTATTGTTATCTATATTCTTGCTTGCAGATTTTGCAGGAGATTTTCTAGATAAAGCACTTATTCCAATAACAGTTGTTTCTTTACTATTATTCTTTTTATCTGAACTCTTATCTAATTCTTTATCTAAATTCTTATCTGAAGTTTTATCTGCTTCCGATTTAGAATTATTGACTTTGTTATTAGATGCAGCATTTTCATTATCACTTGTCACGTTTAAAGCATCTTGAGTAAAAGCATTAACATGATCAAGCTTACTGTTTTTAGTGTTTTCTTTAGATGAAACTGTGTTTAAAACAGATTTTTCTTTTGCTGCGTTGGATTTCAAATTTTGTCGGTTTGTAGAAGCCGCATTATTTGATAAAGAACCGTCAGCTGTTTTTGAAGAGGCAATTGTATCTACAGGAACCGCATTATTATCAGCATTCTTAAGTTCCCACTGTGAAACGGCTCGTTCTATGCGAGCAGAACGTATAGAATTTCCAGGAAGTTCATCGTGAGAAAATGGGAAGTCAATACTTACAGTGTCTCTGTATGCTCCGCCGAATTGAACTTGTTTTGATGAATCAGATCGCACAGACTCTTCGCCAAGAAGCAGTCTTGAAGAAGGATTGGCGCATGTAACAGTGTTATCATGCATATTCCAAGTCCACTCAGCTTTTATAGTACGAGTAGCAGTTTTGAATTCTGCACTAATTCGCCAAGGTTCTAGTCCTCTTCGAGTAGCATGCCATTTAACTGTTTCCATACCAATATGCGCTTTTGCAAGAGTACGTTCAATAAGCTCCGAAAGAGTACGCATATTACTTTGTTTAGGCGCAGGAACAAGTAGGAACTGTTCGATAGCGTACTGTTTTTCTGTTTCAACTCCAGCAGAAAATCGACGTACTTGTGCTTCACTTACGTGATATCTTTGCGCTACATGAGTCGGATCAACACCGGCACGAATCAAAGCCTGAATTTGAGAAATAGGCAATGTTGCAGTATTTGTTTGTGCAACATCATTAGCGTCTTTATCATCGCTTTGCTTACGAGTTCTACGTTGAGCTTCAGCAATGGCGCGTTCCAGCGTGTCGTCAAAATGAACTACCAGCGGCGTGTTTTCACAAATGAAAATCAAATCACCGTCAGCATTCACATGATCGAAACTCGCCTCTTTTGGCGGATTTTCAAGCATTGTGCACCACTTTCTTCGCATATAACAATACTAAATACATACTTTAGTCCATAGTCTGCATTCTGACTATTTTATATTAAATATAAGAAATTAGTTACATGAGGGGGTAGGTTACTGTATGCTATGCGCGTAAGGGTAAGTAAAGTACTCTAGGAGACGAAAGGACCATAATGGCACAGGATTATGATTCTCCTCGTAGCAAAGATGAGGACGAGGAGTCATTGGAAGCTTTGAGCAAGGGTTCACAAAACTCTGCTAGCGACATTGACGATGATGAGAATGCCATTGCTGAGGATTACGAACTTCCTGGCGCTGATTTAAGTAATGAAGATGCGTCAGTTACTGTTATCCCTATGCAGGGTGATGAATTTATATGTTCAGAATGCTTCCTTGTGAAGCATCGTAGTCAGCTTGCGGAAACCACTGCTGACGGACAACCTATTTGTAAGGAGTGCGCTGCCTGATGTCATATGACGAGACCTATACTGGCCCCGAACAGGTAGAAGTGCTTATTAAATATCTTGATAGCAATACGACTTCTCCAATGAAACCGCTTTGCTACGCACATGCTGGAGATGCAGGAGCTGATCTACGAACTACGCAAGATTTTATTTTGCGACCTTTTGAGCGTGCTCTTGTGCCTACTGGAATTTCAATTGCGCTTCCATGCGGTTACGTAGCTTTAGTGCACCCACGTTCTGGTCTTGCTGTGAAGCAGGGCGTGACAGTTCTTAATGCTCCAGGAACCGTTGACGCAGGCTACAGAGGTGAAATTAAGGTTCCTCTTATTAATTTGGATTCAGAACATTCTGTAGAATTCCATCGTGGGGATCGTATTGCTCAGCTTGTTATTCAGAGATATGTAGAAGCACAATTTATACCTGCTGAAACACTTCCAGGATCTGACAGATCAGATAAAGGATTTGGATCAACAGGAATACAATAATCTAAATCGTGTAAAATCCGACCAGTTTTTACTGAGTCGGATTTTATTGTATTTTTGTGTAAGAAAAAACTTGTGCAATTATTTTTTATTTTCGTGTACACGAAGCGTTTCTGAACGCTAGGATAGTAATAAACACGGGAGGTGCGGCTACTATGGGCGAGAAAAATGACGATATTAAAAGTGCTAATAAGCTTGGATGCGAAATTAGCAACGACCCACGCAACCCATTATGTCCAATATTGCGAATATGCCAATGGCATCATCCTCAAGCGAATATGGAAATTCTTCATCGCGCATACGATAGAGCAGTAAAACAGCATACAGGGCAAAGACGCAAATCCGGTGAACCGTATATTATCCATCCACTTGCAGTAGCGCAGATTCTCGCAGATTTGGGTATGAGCCCTATTGTTGTAGCTGCAGGACTACTCCATGACACAGTTGAAGACACTGATTATACATTAGAAGAATGTAGAGCAGAATTTGGTGACACAGTTGCAGGATTAGTTGACGGCGTTACAAAAATTTCAAAAATGGAGTATGGCGACAGTGCTCAGGCAGAAACAATTCGCAAAATGATTGTTGCAATGAGCCGTGACGTCAGAGTTCTTGTAGTAAAACTAGCAGATCGTTTACACAACGGTCGCACATGGAGATACGTAAAATCAACAAGTTCACACAAAAAAGCGAGAGAAACTCTTGATGTTTACGCTCCTCTCGCAAACCGATTAGGCATGAACGCCATTAAAACAGAACTTGAAGAGTTAAGTTTCAAAGTACTTTATCCAAAAATTTATAATGAAATAGTTGTACTTGTAGCCCGACGAGCAGGACAGAGAGAAGTATACTTACGACAAATTCTTGAAGAAATCAACTCTGATTTATCCGAACAGCATATTCAAGCTTCCGTAAAGGGACGTCCAAAAGATTACTTCTCCATCTACCAGAAGATGATTGTTCGAGGACACGATTTTGAAAATATTTACGATCTTGTAGGCGTACGAATCATAGTCGATTCCATACGCGACTGCTATGCTGCTCTTGGAGCTGTACATGCACGCTGGAGCCCTGTTCCTGGACGTTTTAAAGACTATATAGCCACTCCAAAACTAAACATGTATCAAAGTCTTCACACCACGGTTGTAGGCCCTGGAGGAAAGCCTGTAGAAATACAGATACGAACCTGGGATATGCATAGGCGAGCAGAATTTGGTATCGCAGCCCACTGGAAGTATAAAGCAAACGGACAAGCTGGAAGAGCTTTAAGCAAACCAGATAGCAACGACCGTAAACGCGAAGGTGAGCTTGAAGATAAGAAAGAATTAAGCGAAGCAGATAATCTTAAATGGATTCAGCAGCTTGCCGATTGGACCAGCGAAACACCTGATTCAGACGAATTCTTAGGATCTTTAAAACAAGATTTGGGTGCTTCTGAAGTATACGTATTTACTCCAAAAGGAAGCATAGTAGCTCTTCCTGCAGAAGCAACTCCTGTTGATTTTGCGTATTCTGTGCACACTGAAGTAGGTCACAGAATGATGGGCGCTCGCGTAAACGGTAGGCTTGTTCCTCTTGATACGAAACTTGTTAATGGCGATACTGTAGAAGTTCTTACGTCAAAATCAGATACTGCTGGCCCTTCTAGGGATTGGCTTAGCTTTGTAAAAAGCCCTAGAGCAAGAAATAAGATTCGTCAATGGTTCAGTAAGGAACGCCGTTCTGAAGCGATTGAAGAAGGAAAAGATGAGCTTACTCGCGCAATGCGAAAGCGTAATCTTCCACTTGCTACTCTTATGACACCACAGGCTCTTATTGGTGTTGCCGATGAGCTTAATATTCCAGCTAACGTAGATTCTGTATATGCTGCTATTGGCGAAGGTCAGATTTCTACTCAGAATGTTATTTCACATTTAGTGAAAGATGCTGGAGCTGATGAAGTTGCAGAAGAAGTAGAGCAGGAAGCTTTACCTCTTAAGAAGGTGGAACGAAATCGCAAGTCACACGGCGCTCTAGGGGTATCTGTACGCGGAGTAGGAGACGTATGGGTAAAACTTGCAAGATGCTGCATGCCAGTTCCTGGTGACGACATTATTGGCTTTATAACACGCAATCAGGGCGTATCTGTGCACAGAACAGATTGTCAAAATATGATTGACTTGCAAAAGTCACAGTCTGAGCGCGTAATACCTGTTCAGTGGACCAGTGATAAAGGCCTATTCCTTGTTAAAGTACAAGTTGAAGCACTTGATAGACAACATCTCCTTTCAGATGTAACTAGAGTTCTTTCAGATCATGGTGTAAACATTCTTTCTGGAACTATTGCTACTGGAGATGACAGGGTTGCTACAAGCCAATTCACTTTTGAGATGGCTGATCCTCAGCATCTAGCAACTCTTCTTGCAGCTATACGAAAGATTGAAGGCGTATTTGACGTATACCGTATTACTGGCGCAAAAGATAGTGCTGAACCTCGTTTGAGAAAAATGGAACGAGAATAATTAGTATATAAAAAAGCGCTATTCTTACATACTTAAAATCTTTAAAAGTTGTGAGAATAGCGCTAAATTTTTAAACAAAAAATTAAGGACGTTCCAACAACGGGACGTCCTTAATTGTTCTCCACACACAAATGCGTGTATCACACATTCAGCCTCAGGCGGTAACAGCCTTCTTAAGCAGGGAACCAGCAGAGATACGTACGCCATAAGAGGCAGGAATCTTGATGGTTTCACCGGTACGCGGGTTGCGGCCAGTGCGCTCAGCGCGCTTTACGCGCTCTGCAGATAACAGGCCAGTGAGCTTCAAACCTTCACCGGACTGCAAAGCCTCAACGAACACATCCTGGAATGCGTTGACGGCGGCTTCGGCCTGTGCCTTGGTCAGGTTGGACTTCTGAGCGATCTTCGAAACGAGATCAGACTTGTTGTATGCCATGCAGCATCCTTTGTGCTAGGGGCCTTCATTTCTTAAATTCGAAGACCACGTTCATACTCGATATTAGTACAATTTCCCTACAAATACCTCATTTTTAGCCGTTTTTATAAATATTTCTTATAAAAATTTATTAAAAAATAACATATTTTGTCCTACAAATAGCAAAATGGGATACTACGAGAGAAACATTTATACAATATATGCCAAAATGCAGCAAAATGAAGTTTTTTTATATCATTTCCTTGCTACTAAGCCAATGCATTGCCATAGCTCCAATAGGAATACGCAACCAATAGAACATTAGACGGTACAACAGAGTTGCAGAAAGAGCAATAGTTGGAGGAATTCCTACTGAAGTAAAGGCAAATGTCAAAGATGCCTCGACTGCACCTAAACCGCCAGGAGTTGGAACTGCAGAGCCTGCAGCATTAGCTAACAGGAACAGTAGTATAGTTTCCAAAGGATTTGCATGATATCCGAATGCTAGAAGAGCAATCCAATAACCAATACCGATAGAAGTTACAAGAATTACAGCTCCAAATAATCCAGAAAAAAGCTGATAAGGATCGCTCACAATATCTTTAATCTGCTTACCATAATCAGAAAGCAGTGGAAGATAGCGCCTTCTAATAGCATTACGAACCTTAGGCACAGCCATGCAAACGCAAATCACTAAAGTAACAATTCCAATAACAGTTACAAGCATATGTGTTGGAATCATACCGGAAAGAACATTTCTTCCAGTAAAAATACCAATAACAAGAAGGAACATTGATGTTACTAAAGCCTGAATAAGCCAAACTGCGCTAGTAACAGCTGTAGCTTGAGCATTATCGTAACCATTTTTACGCAAAAGTTGCATATTAACGAATGCAGGACCAACTCCAGCTGGCATAGAAACAGCAGTTAATCCAGACGCAGCTTGAGACATAAATAGGGTAGTAGCACCAGGCTTATCCTCATCCATAAAAGCGCCAAGAGTAATCGAAGAACCAACCCAAGCTGACATACTACACACAAAGCAAAGCAGAACCAGTACAGTATCAGCATTACGAAGAGCAATAGCAACTTCTTGAGCATGAAGTTGCGTAATCGTAACAACAACAGCAACAAGAGCTAAAACAAGGGTCACAAAGAATCTTAAATTGAAACGAGAAAGACGAACAGTATCGTAATCATCCTCGTCAGTATGCAAAGCAACTTTTGCGCTCAAACTAACGCGTAAACGTTCAAAAAGTTTCTTATTCCAAGAAGGAAGCGACCTGGTAGAAGCAGGAATAGCAGCTTTTTGCATAAACGGAAGTACAGCAGCTAACTTCTCAGCACCCCAGGCATCCATTGCGGCTTCTATAGCCTGATCAATCGTAGTACAAGCGGCAATTAACGTAAGTAATTGAACTTTATCAAGCGCAATATTAGTTGTATCGCTAGCAACATCACCATTTTGCCAACCAGCAATAACAGGAGTGTTATCTTCTAACCTTGCCAAAGTTTCAGGAGTAATACGACCATGCGTAATTCCACGAGTATTAGCAGCATCAAGGTAACGCATAAGTTTTGCAGAATCTTCAACAGTTAGCGTATTAAGATTGCAAGGCACAAGAGAGTTAGAAGCGTGAAAAACCATTATAGAAGACTTATCACTATCACTTACACCGTAAACGTTAGCCGTTGGCAAGTGCAAATTACGCAACACTAAAATCATTGATAAATGATGATGAACAGAGTGACGAGCTGAACGATCAGTGCGCATAGAAATATCAATCAAACGCGCCCACTGCCACAACTGATTTAAGTATCCTGGCAAATGTACTTGATTATCTAGTACTGAAATTACATAACGCATTCCATGAATATCAGTAGCGTCATAAAGTCTAGAATTTTCAATTAGATCATCATCTAAACTAGAACGCAAAACTCCAGTATGATCAGCCTGCTGAGTGCGTCGCGTAAGTTGCGTTAAATTATCGATACCAATATTTTGCAAAGCAAGAACAATATCGTCTCCCCAAGCTCCCTTACTTTGAGTACCTTTTGTAAAACGAATAAGTGTTCCAATTGCTCGTCCAATACAATAAGAAACAATTACTCCAGCGTACGAATGCCACGATGCAAAAAGAAAAATAGCTGTAGAAATAAACAGAGCATTCCAACCCCATTTAACATGCTTATATTCTATGTGCGGACCACTAACAGTTAAAAACGCAACTAAAACTGCATAAATATCTGGAAGAAGCTCAGTAGACGCTCCAGAAGACTGAGAGCGCATAGCATCTAAAAGTACGATATTATTCGTAGAAAATATCACATAAGAAAAAAGCCATATAGCGCCGTAGCTTATAAAAAGCGTAATAACAGATATAGCTGTATCAAGCCAACGTTTAGCATTTACCATATGAGCTATGACTTCAGCAACAACGATAAGAGTAACAGCCTGCTGTAAAAGAGAACATGGTAAACCGTTTACCATCAAACTAAGTAATTTACCAGCACTTTTAGCATCACGTTCAACGCCAGCAGTTGTTGCAGAAAGCCACAAAGTCGACATAATCATTGCAGCAGCAATAGCTATAGAAGTAATAGCATATAACAAATCAGCCCAGCTACGAACTAAGCTCGGCTGTGAGTCTTCTATAGTCAGATTTGGGTTAATTGCTGATTTCATACTCATTGTTGTTATCTAAATGTGGCCAGCAGAAGTTTACCACTGGCCACAACATTACAGAAAAACGATGTAATTTATGTAAAAGTTCTTCCGATTTTACTTTATGAAGTCTACGAGCTTTGAAGCAAGACCCGTATAAGTTCCAGGAGTTAATGCTTTTAGATGAGCAGCAGTGTTCTCGTCGAAATCATGCGAAGCAATAAAATCTTCCACATCTTTTTTAGAAATTTGGTGACCTCGCATAAGCTCTTTAACCTGCTCGTATGGTTTCTCCATGCCTTGCACTCCAGCAATTTCTTGAGCACGCATAGCAGTTTGAATAGGCTCGCCCAATACTTCCCAATTATCATCCAATTCTTGAGCCATTTTCTGCTCATTTGGATGTATAGAATTAAGTCCACCAAGCAAATTATTCAAAGCTAGTAGAGCGTAACCAAAAGCAGATCCAATGTTTCTCTGAGTTGTAGAATCCGTAAGATCCCTCTGCCAACGACTCTCTGTAAGAGTTGCAGATAACGTATCAAACATTGCACACGAAATCTCAAGATTAGCTTCAGCATTTTCGAAACGAATTGGATTTACCTTATGCGGCATTGTAGAAGATCCTGTAGCACCCTTTACAGGCACTTGTACGAAAACACCTCGAGAAATATACATCCAAACATCAACAGCAAGATTGTGAAGAATATGATTGATGTGACTTACTGTACCGTAAAGCTCAGCCTGCCAATCGTGACTTTCAATCTGAGTTGTAAGAGGATTAAAAGTAAGACCCATTCTGTTAGTAACAAACTCTTGAGCAATACCAAGCCAATCAGCTTCTGGGAAGGCAGCCAAGTGCGCTCCATAAGTTCCGGTAGCACCATTTAACTTACCTAAATACTCTTGAGCATCTAAACGCTTCTGCTGTCTAAGTAAACGGTACGCAAATACTGCAAGTTCTTTTCCTAAAGTAGTAGGGGTTGCAGGCTGACCGTGAGTTAAAGAAAGAAGTGGCATCTCACGATATTCCTGCGCTTTTTGCGTTAGGAAATCAACAATTTTATTCAAATTCGGCCTATAAACGTTTTCTACTGCATTTTTCACGCAACGAGCAATGGAAAGATTATTAATATCTTCGCTAGTGCAAGAAAAATGAACTAACGTTTTGAGATTAGATAACTGTGTTTCGTGACCTAATTTCTTTTCTGCCTCATCTAAAGCATCGTCAATGTAGTATTCAACTGCTTTAACATCATGGTGAGTAATAGCTTCATGAGCAGCATGGCGAGCAATACCATCCTTATCAAAAGTCTCAGGAATATTACGCAAATACTCACACTCTTCTTCACTAAGTGGCTTAACGCCATCAACGATAGGAGAGTAGCCATTTGCTTCGTAACCATTTGCAAGAAGAATCATCCATTCGACTTCTACTCGCATTCGTTCACGATTTAACGCTGGTTCACTAAGATATTCCACAAGATCAACAGTCTGATTATGGTAGCGTCCGTCAAGTGGAGTAAGAGCAATTGCAGGAGAAATATCAGTAAGCTTCATACTTGCAAGATTACAGCATCCCCGCGAATCATTGCTATTCTCAAAGTGTTGTTATTGCATAAGGCCCTGCCACAATGTAGTACTTTCCAACTCTCCGTTTATAGTATCTTTAAAATTTTTCTCTTGCGTACGTATAGCTTTAGATCCTAGCCGAGATGCATCATCATAAGCAGCCTCGTGATAATGCAAATCGTGAGTAAGAGTTTCCTCTTCCGGTACTGACTCTACTAAAGAACCGAAATTATATTTACCTTTTGGAAGTAAACTACCAGAGCAAATCACGCTACCATAATTCGGTTTTATAGAAGATTTATTGACGTAACTAGCATGACCTCTAACAGTAACCCAGTTTTTTCGTGAAGGATTTTCTTTTCCGTCAAGATTTGGTACAAGCTCATCATCCATTTCTATGCTCGTTACAGAAATATTTTTAGGAATAGGGTGATTAGCAATAGGAGAGCCTGCGGTAATAACATGCTTAATGTTGTACTGTTTAGAATAATCACTTGCAATGCTTGCGGCTACAATTCCACCTTGAGAATGTCCAATAAGAACTACTGAATCGTTACTTTTTATACCAGATTTACGCATTGCTTCTACTACCATTCTTGTACTATCTGCCTGCTTTCTGGTATCACTTCTTATACTCATAACTTCAGCATTTTGCTCCCAGCCAAACGGTGAATGTGATTTACCGTCTGTTCCAGGAATAGTAACCAACCATGATACATTACCGTCTTTTTTCCTAAAACGTTGAATAGCAATTGTTGCAGCATCAGGATTTAATTTTGGAGGTTTTACTCCAAAATTCCCACTACCAAGTTCTGTAAGATTTCTCAAAGCTTGAGATATAGTCCTACCTTCTTCCGGAAATACATTTTTAGAAGAATTTACAGATTGAGGTATTTTAGTAACTTTCAAAGTATTTCCCTGCATTTTGTTTTTGATAGGCGCACTAATTCTACTTAAAGATTCAGAAGCAGATCCAACTGAATTTTCCCAATTATTTTTAATAGCATCAGAATTTTTAACTAATTTATTAAATTGCTTACCAGTAATAACATCAAATTGCATTCCTGTTATTGCATTTAGTATAAAATTTCTGGATAAGCCTTTCATAACACCTTGCTGCAATGGTGCTGTACTACGAGACCATTTAGAAAAATTCTTAAAACCACTATTATTTATGCGATCTTTTAATATAGCAACTCCAGCTCCAGCAAAAAACGGAATAGATAATATTGGCATTACGGAAACTGTATTTGACACAATATTGTCAAATTTTTCGCGAGAATTCTTCTCAGAATCAGAATACAGGTTATTTGCTCGAATAAGAAGTGAAGCTAAAATTTCTAACCTTTTAGATATTTCATTACAACTCCTTGCTCGTGAGCTACAAATAGCCGAAGTTAGTATGCTTCCAGTCATTGGAACAACGCATTGCTCATTTCTTCTTAGCTTACTTGTAATGCTATTGTCTAAATTCTGTCCACCGTAATTTGCTTGAGTGCTTTCCTTAATTTGCAAACTCGATGCAGCATTCATCCACAAAATACTTAACGAAGAAAGTTCTGAGGCTATATTCCTCAATCTACTAGCGCAATTATTGTATGCTTTTTCATCAGCTACAGAAAGTTTTTCCCCACCTGTAACACTTGAAAATACTTTCCAAGGCATAGTTTCCCCCTAATTTTCAAACATAGCTTGCGCTTGCGAAGCAACGTTTTCTAAATCGTTGCGAAAATATTGAGAAGCAGATCCCTGCCACTCACATAATTCATTCGAGCGCAATTCAGCTATAATCTTGTACACGCATTCTTGGGTGCGTGGCACTAACCATTCCCATTCGTAAAAATTTGTCATATGAGCATTACACACAATTTTGTGCTAAATGTCATTAAAAAAATACCATTGTGGATACAGCCTATTAAAAGCGCAAAAATGGCTATACTAAGCCATTTTTAACGCTATTTTGTTTGCATTTTTTGAAAAGTTAAAAAATTTTTTTACCAAGGCTTTGTACTATTACTGCTGTCTCTTGCAGTCCCAATAGTTTTTCCTTTCTGATTATTAGAATCAGCATCATCGCTACTGTCGTCATCAGAGTGTTCGGTATGATTATTATTTTTCAGCAAATTTTCAACTTGATTTCGCTGATTTTTACTTAATTCAGGATTAGATTTCTCGCTAGCCTGCGGATGATTACTTTGAGAAGACTTGCTTTTATCGTTATTATCCTTAGTAGATTTTTCTGAAGTATCTTCGCCATTTACTATTTTTTTACTATTTGAACGTTTTTCGTCTTCTACTTTTTTCTGCAATTCTTTAGTAAACTTTTTAGAAATTTCTGCATTAAGCCTAATGCTTTCCGACAATTCTGGCAAAAGAATAGCGTAACCTTTAGAAGATGCATCATAAAATTCAGCGTCCGTCTGTTGCTGCTGAATTCTAAGCATATCTTTGTCTACATCCAACTTTTTTGAAGCTTTAATATTAGCTATAAGACTTCTTGTGGCAGCGTTATACGCATTCTGCGCGCGAAAATTTGTAATAGCAAAGTAGGAGAGTAGTATCGATAAAATTGCGCATAATACTGAAATTACGCGAATAAAATTCCTCAATGTCACTTTATGATGCTTTTCTAATTTTGCCATCACACCAACCTCCTGGATGTAATTACCCACGATGCTAGTTCACATAGCACAAGCACAGACGCAATCATCGCACAAGGCCAAACTACCGGTTCAGGGCGCAAACGAGGTTTTGCAGTCTCATTATTTCTCCACTGTTTTGAAAGAATACTTTTTGCTTCAGAACCTAGATTATGCTGATATTGCGAATAAACATAAGTTCCACTTACTTCATCAGCAATATTTTTCAAATTATTCTCATCAAGCTTAGAAATTCCAGGATTGCCTGTAGCTGGATCAATAACCCACTTCTGGCTATTGGTATTTTTGCTATTACTACCAGAACTACTACCAGAATTAATAGTTCCGTTTGCCATATCATCAACAGGCTCATCTGAAACAGGAATTTTCTCACCCTGCTTACTACCTACACCAACGATGTAAGAGTGAGTTAAATAAGCGCGAAGTGGAGAATACGAGCGACGCTTTCTACTAGTCGTCTCTTCACCATCACTTATTAAATACATTACAGTAACATCGTCTGGGTGAGCATCATGAATTGATTTAAGCACAAGTAAAGTTTTATTAAGTGGACAGTCAAGACTAGTTCCTGTAGAAATGCCAGTCGGCTCTGTTCTTAAAGCCGAAGCCCAATTATCAATAGCTTTAGTATCAGGAGTTAAAGGAACATCAACTGAAGTAGTAGATCCAAAACGTATAGCACTAAAACTTGCGTTTGCATAAGCTTTAGTTATGTCAGACACAATACTGCGCGCAGCTTCTAGACGCTGAATATTTTTATCTTTTGAGTAAGAAGCATCACGCACATTCATAGAACCAGTATTATCAATTACAATGATAACGTTTGTAGCACTTACTGCTCTTTGCCACGTAGTACGCATAATACTAGGTGTTAAAGCGCAAGTCATAAGAGTAAAGCAGATTGCTATTCGTCTTAATTTCATCCCTAAAGTTTCGTCAGAATTAGTTGAATTACTGCGTTTAAAAGAAAACAGCTCATACAAAATTCCAACAGTGAGAAGAAGAATAAGGATAATCGCAACTGGCCATCCTAAAGTTGGTGAAAACACTAATTTTCCAGCTCCAGGAATATTTCCACTATCTTTCAAGGAAATTGAAGTAAATCTCATCGCTTCATACTCCTTGCTGCAAATAGCCAAATCATAAAACTTAAAATAGTTAGAATAGTCCAAATCCCAGGATCATCACTTAAAGCAGATTGAGTGGATGTCTGATCGGATCCTGAGTGGCGTTTTTCAATTTCTTTTACTAAAGATTCTATAGAATTATCGCTTTTTAAGGTTAAGAAAGCGCCGCCATATTTTTCGATAAGACTTTTCATATTTAAACTTGCAGGATTATTTACGCTTTGTTGAGAACCTGAATATAATCCGTCTACTTTAATACGAGCAAGTTGCGTTAAAATTAGCGCTTTTTGCAAAGTGTAAGTTGGTTTTCCAGATACAACATTATCGGTCGCTAAAACTATGGAAGCAGTTCTGTTGAAACGATTCGCAGCTTTAGTTTCATTGTGAGCATTTCCGTAAATAAAACCAGGAAGCATAGCTGCGCAACTTACTAAACCGTCACCAATTAGCGATGTGGAGTTTTTTCTATTTTGTGTACCGTCTAACCAGTCTGAAATCTGCTGATACTGCTTTCTTTGCATATTATCAATACCATTTTGTGATTGCACGCCATCGAGCAAATCTGAAGCATACTTAAGCTGAGTTTTCACTAAATTATAATCATCAGTAAGAGGGAAAACTGTTCTAGAAGTAGAGTTAAAAATACTCAAACCGATACGTTCACCTTGAAAATGATCAACTAAATTCATATATGATCGCAAAACTTCACGATCGTAAGGAAGAGTAGAGCCAGAAACGTCTAAGCATAGCACAATATCTCTCGAACTTGCTTGCTCATTAGCGTTAAAAACTCTTGCAGGTCTAGCAGCTAAAGCTAGTGTAGAAAGTAAAGTCAAAGAAAGCATTATTGAAGCAAATCTTCTAAGAAGTCTCCATCTTCTCCAAGCTATACTTGCAAGAATTCCTTGAAGATTATCGTCAAGTGTAAACACATAGTTTTCTTCAGAGTGCACATGTTCTGTGAACTGTTTTGATTTTACGAGTGACTGCAACCAGCTATAAGCTAACACTAATAACACAACAATTACAGAAATAACTATGCCGACGAGCAAAACGAGAGGCCAACACCATCTCCAAGGCCATAATGATTCAAACAAATTGCTCATTTTCGTTTACCTCTCGTTTGCCATCCTTCAAGCAAAGAAAGAACCCACTCTGCTGCCTGATCAACGCTTGCATTTTTGGCTTGAGTGTTGAAATTTTTATCTGCAAATTCAGGAGGATACAATGCTGCTATAGTTTGACGTAGCTTATCAACACCATTCTTATTCGACCACTTATTTCGCAAAGAACCAATCTCTAAAAGAGTATGAGACTCAATATTTTCGCCACTCATAATAGAAATATATTCTTTAGCAACAGCAGATAATTTTGCAAACGCCTCCTCTTTAGTAATAGTTTTATTATGGTATTTAGAAACAATATTATCTATTTTTTCTCTCCAAGCTTTTCTATCGGCATTGTGAGAGTGAGCAGCTTCATCAGCTATTTTTGAAGCCAAATTTTTAGAGGGTACGTGTTTGAATGATAAGTAAATTGCTACTACAGAAATAACAAAAATCAAAATACTTACGAAAACAATGCCTAAAAGAAGGTAATCGTAATGCGCTTCGTTTTGAATATTTTGTATTTTACTCATGCGACAACTCCACTTTTACCTTCAGTATTTTGTACCTCACTATTTAAGTATGAAGTTGATTTAGTAATAAGATGTACTGTTTTTTTGAGAATCTCTTCACTTGATTCAGCGCAAATGTATGTAGCTTTAATTGAAGAAAGAAGATCTTGCATATTGTTAAATCTTATTTCGTCACTATTTTCAACCTCTTGCATAATATTCTTGTCTCGCAAAAAAGCTGGAACTTTACGCAAAGTGACTCCATCAATCAAATCTACTTGCTTTGAAGAATCGAAAGGGTTTAATGCATTAATGTTTATAACAATAAGTACATGAGTTTGCGCAATTTTTCGCAACTTATCATTATTTTTGCAAGATAAAGCGTAGTTGTCAGTAACAATAACAATAAGGTTATTATGATTTTTAATGCTTAAAGCAAACGACAGTAGATCATCAATATTTCTGCTATTATGCAAACTTCTAAGTAGAAGATTGTCTATTTCATGCTCAAAATCCGCAAGACTCTTTGAAGGTTTTAATTGATCAACTTTCTTGCCATCTACTCCTACTAAAGAAACAGCGTCATTACGTTTAATGCTCAAGCTTGCAATAAGTAACGCAGCGTTTGATGCAGCTTCATAAAGAGACTCACCAGATACGCAAGCACCCCTCATTTGTATGCTTGTATCTAAAAGTATCCACGTTTTAGACGCGCAGCTTCTTTCCCTAGAAGATACCATCGGCTGACCAGTACGAGCACTAGCAGACCAATTCATCATTCTCGCTTCATCGCCAGGCTGCCACGAATGTATATCGATAACGTCGCCTGTACCAAATCTTCTTCTGGAAGAGTGATCTCCTTCAAGCATTCCAATAGATTTTCTTGCAAGAGGCAAATCTGTACTTCTAGTAAGCAATTCAATTCTTCTGCGCACTAAACGAGCAGGCTCAGATAGTACAAGCTTTTTTGAAGAAATATTCTTTCGTAAAAAACTATTAACCGAGTTAATAGAATTAGAATAATTTCGTTCTAAATCTAAGCTCATACTATTAGCATTACTAGCGTTTTTTCGGATAGCACCGATCATGGGGTAGGAACCGTCTTTACTATTGCGTCTATAACTTGGTCACTACTCATACCATCTGCAAGAGCTTCAAATGTGAGCAGTATACGATGTCTTAAGACTTCGTGCGCGAAAAGCTTAATATCTTCTGGAATTACGTAATCTCGTCCTGAAAGCAGGGCGTGAGCTTGACCAATACGAACTAATGATATAGAAGCACGAGGGCTTGCACCTACTCTAACTAGTGAAGAAAGTGTTGGGATTGGGTGACTTCCTTCACCTCTAGATGTAGCAACAATATCAACAGCATACTTCATAATTGCTTCAGATACGTGCACTTGCTTAGTAACAGAACGCAAAAAAGTAACATCTTGCAAACTAATTTGCTGAGTTTTTAGAGTAGAAGGATCAATTACATCAGATCCGCGCTTAGTAAGAAGCTGTAACATACGAACTTCCTCATCAGCAGTAGGATAAGTTAACATAGCTTTTACCATGAAACGATCCATCTGTGCTTCTGGAAGATTAAAAGTTCCTTCTTCTTCAATAGGATTTTGAGTAGCAATAACCATAAATGGTTGAGGCAGTGCTATACGCTCACCTCCAATAGTCGTTGCACCTTCTGCCATGGCCTCTAGCATAGCTGACTGGGTTTTTGCATTAGAACGATTAATCTCATCGAGAAGAATAATATTTGCGTGAATAGGTCCAATTTGTGTTGTAAAACGCTGCGAAGCGAAATCAAACACCTGAGTACCTATCAAATCTGCTGGCATCAAATCTGGAGTGCACTGTACTCGCTTAAAACTACCTGACATCGCTGTTGCAAGAGTTTGTGCTGCAGTTGTTTTAGCTAAACCTGGGACAGATTCTATAAGAACGTGGCCACCTGCTGCAAGAGTTAAAATCAGTAATTCACGAAGTGAATCTTGACCAACTAAAGTGTACGCAAATCTTGTACGAATTACTGTAACAATTTGCTTAACTCGCATAACATCTTCGTTAGTTATACCAACTGCACTTGGCTGGCTAGCATTGCTTACTTTAGATGAAACCGAATGCGCCATAGGAAGATTTACGCGAGGTCTTGGAATTCTGGAAGATGATGCCAGAGTATTTTCAGTCGGTGCTGGTGCAGGAACCGGATTGTTTGCGCTACCAGAAGACTGTTTTTGCGGTTGAGGTGGAAATAATGCCATAGATACTATGGTAGCTGATATGTAGTACTGCTCATTTTTCGCCGTTTTGAACTGTTTTAATTACAAAATTTTACGAAAATATTCTTGCTTTCACTTGCAAATTGCATTTGTTAAATTATCGTCTGAAGGAAGTTCCCAATTAATAGCAGTTGCACCCATTTTTTTAAGAGCATCGTTCGCCCTAGAAAACGGATGAGATCCAAAAAATCCTCTAGAAGCAGAAAGCGGGCTTGGATGAGGTGATGTTATGAGTACGGCATTAGTTAAAAGCGGAGCAAGAGTTTGAGCATTACGCCCCCATAAAATAGCTACCAGTGGCAATGGTTTTCCATTCTTATCTACTCTTCTATTCAAAGCACGAATAGCCTCATCGGTAACCTGTTCCCAACCTTTTCCTTGATGACTATTGGCCATACCAGCTTCAACAGTTAGGCATCTGTTTAACAGCATTACTCCTTGCTTTGTCCATGGAGTTAAATCACCATTTGCAGGATAAGGCACGTGGACATCATTAACTAACTCTTTATAAATATTTATTAAACTTTTTGGCAATGGTTTAACATCAGGAGCCACGCAAAAGCTTAATCCAACTGGATGCCCTGGAGTGGGGTATGGGTCTTGACCAACTATAAGAACTTTAATCTCACTTATAGGCTGCGAAAACGCTCGTAAAATATTGCTACTTGCAGGAAGAATACGATGACCTTGAGCAATTCTATTGCGTAAAAATCTTCCCATGTATCGTATCTGTGGTTCCACAGTAGATAGTGCTTCAGCCCAACTTGGATCCATAAGTTCATTCATAGGTTTTATATGATCAACACTCATGCTAGTAACTGTAAAACATAGGTGAGGCAAATATTTTCTGAATATTTTATGCTGTAAATTTTTCAAAATAATTGCAAAACATTTAGTATTTTTTGACGTGTTTGTGACCGGCATTCTGTACTATAGGTTGCATATTGCTTTGTTCTATACTTTGGAGGGATTCCTATTATGGCGCGAACAACAAGAAACGTGTCTGATACACCCGATGCATTCGACAATCCACCTGAAGGTCCGATTGGAGTGCACCGCGGCAACCGCGCTTGGTATTCCGTACTTTTGCCTTACCTTGTTGTGTTAATAGTTTCTGCTTTCTTAGGCTTTTTGGCTTGGGCTGTGCTTTCTGGAGAAATACAGCATTGGCACATGCCGTGGAGCCATAAGCAAGTTACTACTACTCAGACCGTTGCTAAGAAAGAAGTGAAGTCTGAAGATAAGAAGAATCAAGAAGACGCGGAAGATGACAAAGACTCTGAAAAGTCGAATACTAAAGATAGTAAATCTTCCGATAAAGATTCTTCAAATAAAGACTCTTCAAATGAGAACACTTCTGACAACAATAACAATGCTGGCACTGCTAATAAGTCTGTTGCTGTCAAAGTTATTAATGGCACTAAGACTCAAGGGTATGCTGCTAAAAATGCTGAAAAACTCAAGTCTGCAGGATTCACAAATGTTTCTGCCGGAAACCCTTCAGGTAAGGTTCCTAGCGATTCTGTAGTTTGGTATAAAGATGAAGCAAATAAAGCTACTGCAGAGGAAGTTGCTAAGACTTTGGGTATTAGCAATGTAGAAAAGGAACCTGGTATTCTTTCCCCAATTACAGTGGTTCTATGCAAGTAAGTTTTTATAAGTAAGTCAAAACACACTACTTACTAGAACACGATTTATCAAATAATTTAATATATTTAAGAAGCTGGCATAATTTGTTTTTGTCAGCTTCTTTTTTAATTATTTTTTAATTATTACTAATTGTTTTTCTTAAAAGCTGGCACTCGAGCGCAGAGAGTGCTAATCTACCAATTAGCACTCGAAGGTTGAGAGTGATAGCTGGCAGCTGACGGCTGGCTATAACTTATTGTTACCGTTTGAGTGAAAGTTCCATAGTTACGATATGTGGAGGAAAAATGGCAAAGATTATTGCCTATGAAGAGGACGCCCGTCAGGGTATGCTCGCAGGTCTTGACAAGCTCGCTAATACTGTAAAAGTTACGCTCGGTCCTAAAGGTCGCAACGTAGTGCTTGATAAGACTTATGGCGCTCCAACCATTACCAACGATGGTGTTTCCATCGCAAAGGAAATTGATCTTGAAGATCCATATGAGCGTATTGGCGCCGAGTTGGTTAAGGAAGTTGCTAAGAAGACTGATGACGTTGCAGGCGATGGTACTACAACAGCAACAGTTCTTGCACAGTCTCTTGTACATGAAGGTTTAAAGAACGTGGTTGCAGGAAGCAATCCAATTGCTCTTCGCCGCGGTATTGAAAAAGCTTCTGAAGCGATTGTTAAGGAACTTCTCGCTTCTGCTAAGGATGTTGAAACTAAGGATCAGATTGCTGCTACTGCAACTATTTCTGCAGCAGACCCTGAAGTTGGCGAAAAAATTGCTGAAGCTTTGGACAAGGTTGGCCAGGACGGTGTTGTTACCGTTGAAGACAACAACAAGTTCGGTCTTGATTTGGACTTCACTGAAGGTATGCGTTTCGATAAGGGTTATATTTCCCCTTACTTCGTCACTAACGCAGAAGATCAGACTGCTGTTCTTGAAGACCCATACATTTTGTTAACTTCTGGCAAAGTTTCAAGCCAGCAGGATATTGTTCATATTGCTGAGCTCGTTATGAAGTCCGGCAAGCCATTGCTTATTATTGCTGAAGATGTTGATGGCGAAGCATTGCCAACACTTGTTTTGAACAAGATTCGTGGCACTTTCAATACTGTTGCTGTTAAGGCTCCAGGCTTTGGAGATCGTCGTAAAGCTATGCTTCAGGATATGGCTATTTTGACCGGTGCACAGGTTGTTTCTGACGACCTTGGCTTGAAGCTTGATTCAATCGATGCTTCTGTTTTCGGCCATGCAGCTAAGGTGATTGTTTCTAAGGATGAAACAACTATCGTTTCTGGTGCTGGCTCTAAGGAAGATGTTGACGCTCGCGTAGCTCAGATTCGCGCCGAAATTGAGAACACTGATTCTGATTACGATCGCGAAAAGCTTCAGGAGCGTCTTGCTAAGCTCGCTGGTGGCGTTGCTGTTATTAAGGTTGGCGCTGCTACTGAAGTTGAAGCTAAGGAACGCAAGCATCGCATCGAAGATGCAGTTCGTAATGCTAAGGCTGCTATCGAGGAAGGTTTGCTTCCAGGCGGTGGCGTAGCTTTGGTTCAGGCTGCTGCAAAGGTTGAGAAGTCTCAGGCAATCACTGAGCTTAAGGGCGAAGAAGCTACAGGCGCTGCAATCGTGTTCCGCGCTGTAGAAGCTCCAATCAAGCAGATTGCTCAGAACTCTGGTGTTTCTGGAGATGTTGTACTTAACAAGGTGCGCGAACTTCCAGAAGGTCAAGGCTTCAATGCTGCAACTAACACTTACGAAGATTTGATGTCTGCTGGTGTTACTGACCCAGTTAAGGTGACTCGTTCTGCTCTACAGAATGCTGCATCTATTGCAGGTTTGTTCTTGACTACTGAAGCTGTTGTTGCAAACAAGCCTGAAAAGCCAGCTGCTGCACCACAGGCCGGCGCTGACATGGGCTACTAAATAAAAAGTAGTTTAAGTCTTCATAAATAAACTGCTAATAAAATAAGTAATGGCGACACGCTCATGATGAGTATGCCGCCATTACTTTTACTTTTGTAATTAAACTAATCAGCCCATTCCAAATAGGGAAGTAGCCTGAGTTTCAGCATCAAGATATACGCCTGAAGCATGTTGCATTGCCTGCTGAATTGCCTCTAAAGACAATTCCATCTGCTGTTGTGCCGCACGCCATTGCCCAGCGGTCGACGCAAACTGCGTTGCTGCAGCACCCGTCCAAACGCTTTGTAATTGCTGTAGGTTGGCATACATCCCGTTAACTGCTTCTCTAATTGCACTAACCGAGGTACCAACTGCAGCTGCTGCCTGCTGAATTTGTTCTGAATCAACTCGAAACTGTGCCATATTTTACCCCCATATGTTTTATGCACTGTTTTAGTAATCTGCTTTAGTTTTTTTACATTCACGTACGTGAATTTTTTTAAAGCAGAGTTTTTTTATCGCGTTAATTACTGCCTAAATAAAATCAGATACTCATACAAACTAAAACTATCTGATAAAATCCAAGGCAATAAATTGCGATATTTAAGAATATAAAACAAATCTTCAGTACAGAAAAACATTTTTTGGCATTGTGGATACAGCCTTATTGGGTTGGTATTGCTGGGTTTTCTTTTAAAAAATATTTTTTTCAAAAAATTTTTTTTATTTTTTATATTAATGCACTTTCCCAGCATTTATTCAGGAAACTTTCAGCTTAATAAGTGATGCTAAACAATATGAGTAATAATCTTGAAGCATCTATTGTGGTAGTCGACGATGAACCTTCCATTCGTGAGCTTTTGGTCGCCTCATTGCATTTTGCCGGTTTTGAAGTAGAAACCGCAGCTTCCGGTTCAGAAGCAGTAGAAGTTATTGAACGCGTACGCCCAGATTTAATTGTTATGGACGTTATGCTCCCAGATATTGATGGGTTTACAGTAACGCGTCGAATTCGTCAAAACGGTATTACAGTTCCTGTTTTATTCCTAACTGCAAGAGATGATACTCAAGATAAAATTATGGGTCTTACTGTAGGCGGAGACGACTATGTAACTAAGCCTTTCAGTCTTGAAGAGGTTGTTGCTAGAATTCGCGCTATACTCAGAAGAACTCACGAACCGCTCGAAGCAACAAATATTATTAGAGTAGCTGATCTAGAGATTAATGAAGACTCTCATGATGTAACTCGTTCTGGAATACCTATCGAGTTAAGTCCTACAGAGTATAAATTACTTCAATATCTTATGGATAATGAGGGCAGAGTACTTTCTAAGAATCAAATCCTAAACCACGTATGGCAGTACGATTGGGGCGGAGACGCAGCAATCGTAGAATCATACATATCGTATCTTCGTCGCAAAGTCGATGGAATAGAAATTAAAGACGAAAATGGAGAGATTTGTAAAGTAGCACCACTAATTGAAACAAAACGTGGAATTGGCTACATGATTCGTGAACCAAAGGCAGGTCAAGCCTAATTATGCGGGGAATAACTCGTCTAATTTCTTCTATAACTTCACTATTTACTCGAAAAAATAAAAAAGAGAGTAAAAGTGAATCTGAAGAAAAGACTAACAGTAGGTTGTCTGTTTTGAAGATGAATCTATTTAATACTGTGCTTAAGTTGAAACGTAATTTTTTTAAAAAGTTACGTTTTAAAAATTTCGCACAGACTAATTCTAGTTCTAGCGGTAATTACAATAGCGAGAATAGAGTAACTGAAAATTCTATCTCAAATTTGCAAAATTCTAGTGTACAGGGAAAAGCAACTCAGCAGGGAAATTCTTCGTCACTAGTTGTAAAAGTCAACCCAAAAGAAGACTTAAATATTAAGAAGAAGTGGTCTGTAAAATCTCGTATTGACGCAATTCCTCTTAGCACTAGGCTAGTCGCATGTACTATTGCTGTTTTAACTGTAGCAGCATTCTGCATATCACTGTCAATTCGCCAATTGGTAGGAAACTATCTTCTTGACAAAACCGACTCTCAGCTATCAGATCAAGCTCAGCTAATCTGCGAAAATAATGTTGATTTGCTTCACAGTAAAGATGCAGATCGAACAGCTATTGGACCAAACGATTACTTCTTACAAATACGAGACACTAATAACAGAATTATCGCAACACCATTAATACCACCTTTAAAGGGAAATATTGTTTCAGAACCTGTTCTTCCTAAAAGCGGTGTAGTTGATAACGTAGTGCTCAATCGTAAACCTTTTACAGCTCCTGCAAAAATAAAAGG
Source organism: Gardnerella sp. C0684A1 (assembly GCF_055326835.1). Lineage (NCBI taxonomy): Bacteria > Bacillati > Actinomycetota > Actinomycetes > Bifidobacteriales > Bifidobacteriaceae > Gardnerella > Gardnerella sp. C0684A1. The sequence continues at coordinate 64,490 of NZ_JBLTSX010000003.1, forward strand.
AAATACTGAAGGAATTGATGAAACAACTTCTAGAATAGCTAATTCACCGTGGCGAGTTAGTGTTTTAGCATGGGGTCCACGCGTTAACAACAAAATGAAAATCCGTGGCTATATTTATATTGCTCTTTCGCTGAACGATCAATTAGATACGCTTAATACTCTCACAAGATACTGCGTAATGGTGAGTATTGCAGTTATTCTTCTTGGCGCTGTTTTTGCAGCATTAATTATTCAATCAACTTTAGGACCGCTGAAACGTATAGAAAAAACTGCTTCAAAAATTGCTTCAGGTGACCTAAGTAGGCGAGTTCCTTCAGCACCTATAAATACGGAAGTGGGCTCATTAGCAGCTTCTCTAAATTCCATGCTTACAAGAATCGAACGAGGATTTAATGAGCAGGAAGCAATGACTGAGAAAATGAAACGATTTGTTTCTGATGCAAGTCATGAGCTTAGAACACCTCTTGCAGCAATTCACGGTTATGCAGAATTGTATTACATGTGGAGAGGTATGCCAGATGAGCAAAAGCGAGCAGATGACTCTATTGCGCATATTAAAGCTTCAAGCGAACGAATGACTGAGCTAGTTGAAGATTTGCTCTCACTAGCGCGCTTGGATGAAGGACGCGGTATTAACACTTCTCAAACCGTAAGTATTGCTCCAATTATTTCTGATGCAGCGAACGACTTACATGCTCTTGATCCAGTTCGTTCTGTTCAACAGGGCGAAATAATAATTAGAGATTACGATTTGTCGTACGATGAGCAAGATTTTGAAAGAAAAATTGTTTTTACTCCTGGAAAACTTCCTAATGTAAGTTTGTTAGGAGATGGAGCAAGATTGCGACAGGTAATGACGAATATTGTTGGAAATATTCACCGATACACTCCTGTAGATTCACCTGTAGAAATAGGAATGGGAATAGTAAAAGCTTCTATAAGCCCAGAAATTCTTTCTAAAATGCAATCTACATCTGAATCGTTGAAGGATTTTATAAACACTATTGTCCAAGATGATTATGATGAACCGTATAACAATTACGCTATTATTCGCGTAATTGACCATGGTCCAGGTGTTCCAGAAGAGTCATTACCACACATTTTTGAAAGATTCTATATTGCTGATCCTTCCCGCGCTAGAGAAAAGGGTGGAACAGGATTAGGTATGGCTATTGCTCAATCTGTGGTAAAAGCTCACCATGGTTTTATATGCGCTACTTCTTCGAATATTGGTGCCATATACGAGCCAAGAAATATTGACGACACTATGAGCAGTTATTCAAACAAATCAAATTCAGGTACGCGGCACGGTCTTACTCTTACAGTAATACTACCTATACGTACTGTTATTGATACTGCTTCAACAACAAAATATGAACAAAAATAAGAGCAACACATAAAAATTTAAGCTTTCCTGACGTATAAACAGTTATGCGCTACAATGGAATAATAGTTGATGCAGAAAAGCTAATTATGCTGCAGTTGATGTGTATAAATCAGTGTTGTAGCGTTCTGTGTTTATGTGTATGTACAAGCGATATATTGTATGAGTGAGGTGTGTTATGCCCAACGGGCGTGTGCGTTGGTACGACGATCAGAAGGGGTTTGGTTTCATTACGAGTGAGGATGGTAAAGATGTTTTTCTTCCATCCTCAGCACTTCCATCTACCGTAAAGAAACTAAACAAGGGCACTCGTGTTGAGTTTTCTGTTATAGAAGGTAGACGCGGCCCACAAGCTATGGGTTTAACTATTGTGCACACAGCGCCATCCTTAGTTAAGGCAACACGCCCTAAAGCGGAAGACATGGCAGCTATTGTAGAAGATCTTATCAAACTATTAGATGCAGCAGGAAACGGCTTAAGACGCAGGCACTACCCTTCAACTAGCGAAAGCAAAAAACTTGCTACTTTGCTGCGTGCTGTAGCCGATAATTTTGATGTGCAAGACTAATTTTCAGGAATAGTTTTATGACAGATGAATTGATGGATCCAAAAAAGCTATCGTACGACATAGCTGTGGAGACTTCAGAGAACCCTGATTATGTTGGTGAATTTGTAACTTCGATAGAACTTGACGACAATGTCACTGATTTTCGTTTCGAGTGCAAAAAACCTGGTTATGAAGGGTGGCAGTGGTCTATAACACTGTATCATGATATAGAAGCTGAGCGTTGGACTGTAAACGAGTCTACTCTTGCGCCTACTGAGAACTCTTTATTACCACCAAAATGGATACCTTGGAAGGATCGTTTAAAGCCTTCTGATTTGTCTGTTATGGATTCAATCGGTACAGAAGAAGATGACAGTAGACTTGAAGACGGTTTTAGAGCTGTAAATTCACTTCATAAAACTAATACTGATAGTCCTTGCGACTCGGATGATGTAGAGAATGAAGAATCTAGTGAAAAAATAGATAAGGAAAACTCTACCGAAGAAACTTGCGAAACGGAGTCAGAGTCCAAGTCAGAGTCCAAGTCAGAGTCCAAGTCAGAGTCCAAGCCAGAAACAGAATCGGATATTAAACTATCTGAAAGTGACAATACTTTAGACGCAAACGAGACAGATAATACTGCAGAAGGTAGCAAAGATATACTTGCTGAAACTGCAAAAAATAGCAAGGATAGCGAAGAAGACGAAGATCTTGAGGAAGTAATCTCAAAACTACGTTTATCTCGTAAACACGTCATGACAGCAAAAGCTATCTCACAAACCGCAAAACGGTGGTACGCAGGTCAACACGGTCCGAAATCACTTTCAACAAAAGTTGCAGACGGGAACGCATGCTCATCTTGTGGATTCCTAATACCTCTTGCAGGAAGCTTAGGATCAATGTTTGGCGTATGCGCAAACATGTGGAGTCCAGATGATGGTAGAGTTGTCTCATTAGACCATGGTTGTGGAGAACATTCCGAAATAGAACCACCGGAGCCATCACAATTATGGATTCAGTCAGCACCAGCGTATGACGATTATCATATCGACATTCTTGAGCAAGCACCTCGCGAAGAACGTGCTGATGTAGAGCTCATTGAAGAAGCAATTGAAGATAGTAAAGAAAATCGTCTTATTAGACGCAGAACAACAAATTCAGCACAGAAAGAAAATTAATACACTCGCCTGTATACTTATACAGTGCTCGCGTCATGGCAACTCGTTAACATGGAACGAAAGAAAAGAACGGAAGGCAATTTATGTTTGAACGCTTTACTGATCGTGCTCGACGTGTGATTGTGTTAGCTCAAGAAGAAGCACGCGCACTTCAGCATAATTACATTGGCACTGAGCATATACTGCTTGGCCTTATTCGCGAAGGCGAAGGAATTGCTGCAAAAGCACTAAGTTCAAAAGGGGTTGAACTTGATGGCACGCGCAAGCAAATAGAAGAAATGATAGGCAAGGGTACAGTATCTCCTAGCGGACACATTCCTTTTACCCCACATGCAAAGCAAGTGTTGGAACTAAGCTTACGTGAAGCATTACAGTTAGGCCACAGCTATATAGGCACTGAGCATATACTGCTTGGCCTTATTCGCGAAGGCGAAGGAATTGGCACTCAAGTCTTGATCAAAATGGAAGTTGATTTAGGAGACTTGCGTAGCACTACAATAGATTTAATTCGCGGAAACAGCGGATCTCCAGACGATTCTTCAAAGGGAGAGCTTGCGAATGCAGGCGGAGTTCAAGATAAACGTAACCAATCAGGTTCAGCGTTACTCGATCAGTTTGGGCGTAATTTAACTACAGAAGCAGAACAAGGAAAACTTGATCCTGTTATAGGTCGCTCTAGAGAAATTGAACGAGTAATGGTTGTTCTTTCTAGACGAACAAAAAACAATCCTGTACTTATTGGAGAACCTGGCGTTGGTAAAACTGCAGTAGTTGAAGGATTAGCCCAAAAAATTGTTGCAGGGGACGTACCTGAAACACTTAAAAATAAGCAAGTCTATTCTTTAGACTTAGGTTCCATGGTTGCAGGTTCACGATATCGCGGTGATTTCGAAGAGCGTCTTAAGAAAGTTCTTAAAGAAATCAAAACACGTGGAGATATCGTTCTGTTCATTGACGAAATACACACTATTGTGGGCGCAGGATCTGCAGATGGTGCTCTCGGAGCTTCCGATATGCTAAAACCTATGCTTGCACGTGGAGAACTACAAACAATCGGCGCAACTACTACAGACGAGTATCGCAAGTATATTGAAAAAGATGCTGCACTTGAGCGTCGTTTCCAACCTATTCAGGTACCGGAGCCTTCAATAGCTGAAACTATTGAAATTCTTAAGGGATTGCGTGAACGCTACGAAAACCACCATCACGTAACGATTACAGACAGTGCATTGCAAGCTGCTGCAGAAATGTCATCGCGATATATTCAAGATCGTAATTTGCCAGACAAAGCTATTGATCTTATTGATGAGGCAGGAGCTAGACTTCGTATTAAGCGTTTAACGGAACCACCTGAGCTTAAAGAACTTGACCACAAGATTTCTAAAGTTTCTGAACAAAAAGACGAAGCTATTAAGAATCAAGACTTTGAACAGGCTGCTGATTTGCGAGAATCTCAAGAAAAACTTGAGAATGAGCGCAAAGAAAAAGAGCAGGCTTGGCGAGAAGGCGAGTCCGATGTACGCATGGTAGTTGATGAGGATGTTATAGCATCTGTAGTATCAAATACCACTGGCATTCCTGTTGTTAAGCTCACGCAGGCAGAATCTAAGAAGCTGCTTGGTATGGAAGCTGAGCTGCATAAGCGTATAGTTGGCCAGGATGAGGCAGTATCTGCTTTGGCTCGTTCTATCAGACGCGCACGAGTTGGTTTGAAAGATCCAAAACGTCCTTCAGGCTCATTTATTTTTGCCGGCCCTACTGGCGTTGGTAAAACTGAGCTTGCAAAAACTTTGGCACAATTCTTATTCGATGACGATGATGCTTTGATTCGAGTAGATATGTCTGAGTTTGCCGAAAAGTATGCCGCTTCAAGACTTTTCGGTGCACCTCCTGGATATGTTGGATATGAGGAAGGCGGCGAACTTACTGAAAAAGTCCGAAGGAAGCCATTCTCTGTTGTTCTCTTCGATGAAATCGAAAAAGCGCACCCAGATATTTTCAACACGCTTTTGCAAGTGTTGGATGACGGTCATCTAACAGACGGTCAGGGACGAAAAGTTGATTTCAAGAACACTATTATTATCTTGACAACTAATCTCGGTACGCGCGATATTGCTAAGGCTGCGACTACTGGCTTTACGCTTGGAAATAACTCCGATTCAACATACCAGCGTATGAAAGATCAGGTTAATTCTGAACTTAAGCGTCATTTCCGCCCTGAGTTCCTGAATCGCTTGGACGACACTATTGTATTCCGTCAGCTTACAGAACCAGAGGTACGTCAGATCGTTGACATGGACGTTAAGCTTCTTAACGATCGTCTTTTTGAACGTCATATGTCTCTTGAGCTTACCGATTCAGCGAAAGATCTGTTGGCTCAGAAAGGCTTCGATCCTCTTCTTGGTGCTCGTCCATTACGTCGAGTCATCCAAAGAGATATTGAAGATGCTGTTTCTGAGAAGATTCTTCTTGGTGATTTAACTGATGGAGAGCGCATAATAGTAGGCGCTGAAGGCGAAGGTTTGCTGGGAGAGTTTACTTTTAAGAGCGAAAAGTTCGATACTTATGACACTACTGCTGTTGTCACTGACGAAAGTAGTAAATCTGAAGAGAATAAATCTGAAGAAAACAATACTGAAAGTAGTAATACTGAAGAAAATAAATCTGAAGATACCAAAACTAAAGAAGATAGCAGCGAAAATAAGTAAAGTTACGCAATAACTAAACTTGAATATACTAAAAGCCCGGAAGTTAACGCAACCGGGCTTTTTGTTTGAACACAAAAATTTTATAAAACGTATAAATTACTTAGCAGATGTGTCAGACGCATTGCACATAACATTGGCAGCTGTGCCAGTTGCGCTCATTTGTCGGCAGAAATTGCGCTTTCAACGGAAATTGCCAATCGCACTTGCTACTACGCAACTGCTGTTTCAGATATAATTTCACCATGATCATGATGAATTCGAGTTTGAAATGGAGATGTTTTTATGATTTTAGCAGATAAAATATTGGAACTGCGTAAACAAAACGGTTGGTCGCAGGAAGAATTGGCGGACAAATTGGGCGTCAGTCGCCAAGCTGTTTCCAAATGGGAAGGCGCACAAAGTATCCCGGATATGGAACGGATAATTGCATTGAGCCGTTTGTTTGGTGTTAGTACAGATCTTCTGGTAAAAGATGAAATTGATGTTATGGGGAAGAACATCGACGCAGATGGAAATGCCTGCCAGGAAGAAGCCGGCGTTCGCATGCGGGTAATTGAGCTGGAAGAAGCCTCCGCTTATATTGCTCACAGAATATCATTTGCCGCCTATGTTGCTCTAGGCGTTCTTCTTTGTGTTCTGGCGGCAATCCCGTTGATTGGCAGTGATCTTTTGCTTTCTCACACAGTAAATGCGCAAGTCTGTAAAACTATGAGCTTAGCATTCAGCGTTGCGATTATCACTGTAGCTGTAGTTATTTTTATTATTCAGAGTTTCCACGAAAAGCGTTATCAATATTTGGAAAAAGAAGACTTTGAAACGGCTTACGGCGTTGACAGTGTGCTCAAAGAACGCTTGGAACGGTTCATGCCGTCGTATGTGCTGCGGACGGTCAGCGGTGTCGTTTTATGTATGGTTGCCTTTATTTTTCTTATAATTTCGGATACAATGCCGAAATTTTATCAACTTCCATCCGGCTTTTTTGTAATTATCGCTATTGTCCTGGTGGCAGCAGCTGTTTACTTATTCGTACAGGCAAATATTGTTCGCTCGTCCTATTACCGTTTGCTGCAACCGAAGAAAAAGATTGTCTATCCTGCAAAGATTAGGTTATTGCTCCAAGCTTACTGGCTTATAATTATCCTCATTTATTTAGCCTACAGTTTCATCACGTCCGATTGGGGAAAAAGTTGGATTGTTTGGCCGTTGGCCGCATTGACTTACGGAGTAATAGAAGTAGTGCTCAAAGCGTGGAGGCTCGGAAAGAAATAAGTGACTTTCGGAGCCGATTTTGTTCAGATGTTTGGCGGCATCAGTGAAGATGATTGGAAAGCGCGGTGTGCGAAATACATGTCATCAAGTCATAAAGGGCAAGATATTTAGTGCGCGGTGATAAGTTGCGTTTTCGTTCTGACATTTGTTTGTGTTCATAAAGGTGAGTGTAAGACTAAATAATCTTGTTAGAAAGAAAAAATTTGTGCTAGTTTGAAAGATTTAATAAAATACTCTCATTGGTGTAGCATACGTAAGTAACAGTACCCGACGCGCCTCTTAACAATGCGGACCAAGCTGTGTTTTTTGATTTTGGCCTATAACCCAGATATTTAACAAGGGAGTTGTTCAAGTGGTGAATAGTAGGAAGTTTGTAGCAAAAACTAAAGATGTTAGCTTAACGGTTAGAAGGGCTGATTCTTTTAGTATTAGTTATGTTAATTGTGAAAAAGACGTGTTTGGGATTGAAGAAAATCAAGATGGTATAAAGCTCGTTCAAACAGAAAAAGTGTCGTATTTTTACTGGCTTAAGTGGCTTGCTAAAGGCAGTCCTGAGGTCATTGTTACGTTGCCGGAGAATGTTGATTTTTGTGAGATTGAAGCTGAGTCGAATCAAGTATTAGTAACGGATATTAAAGCTGACAAGATTTATGCGGAAGTTTATAACGGCAGGGTGGAAGCAAGGAATGTTCAGGCGAATGATGTTTTTCTAAAGTGTCTTAATGGTTCTGCTGTGGCGCATAATGTTAAGGTTGTTGCTTCTTGCATGGTGGATACGTTAAATGGTACGAGTGTTTTAGAGGGAGAAATTACCAAGGGTGCATGTCTTGAAGTAGTTTGTGAGAATGGCGTGGCTGAAGTTTGTGATAAGCATAAAGCTAATCTTAGTTGTAATAATTTTGGGCGCAAAACAGGTGGATGTGCTCACTATGCTGTGCATTGTTTGAATGGAAAAGCTGTAGTGAAGTAATACTGTTGTGGTGCTTTATGTCCGCTACTTTGACCAATCGCACGAAGTAGAGTTTGGCATATTCTAAAAATGCTTCGGAATGTTGGAGCATTAGGCTTGGTGGTTTTTAATCCAAGTGTAAAGGTCATTTTCATTTGCCTTGCCTGATGCAACTTTGAGAATAAAAAAGTTCCTTATTGGGGATAAGGAGTTTACGCAAGTTGGTAAGTTGCGTGATAAGTAGTAAATGGGTGGGTGGGTCTGGTTTTAATATTTTTTCTCATAATATTTGTTGATAAAAAACATGATTAATGGAGAAAATGCGATCGAAATAGCTAGAAGAGCAGCTGGTAAATATGCTTTTGTGATAAATGCAATTATGGCAATTATTCCCATTAGGTGCATCAGTATGAATGCCATTGTTGCATTTACTTTATCTTTGATTTTCTCGTTTCTTTCATCGTTCACATTTATTTTGTAGTTGTGGTCTTTTTCCATCATCTTATAGTGCATGATTTTTACGTGTGAAAGTGAGATAGTTGCAACAAAAACAACTGACAGTACAATTTCTACGGATTCGTTCAGCTTAAGAGTCAGTGCAAGAATTAGTCCGCAAAATCCTATTACATATCCTATATACCAAAAATTTTGGGTTTTCTGTTTTTTCATTTTTTATCTTCCTCGTAGATAAATATTTCTTCGATTGTTAAATCAAAGTACTTGGCAATTTTGTATGCCAATATGATTGATGGGTTATATCTTCCATTTTCCAAAGAGCCGACTGTTTGTCTTGATACTTCAAGTGCGTCTGCAAGTTCTTCTTGTGTTATTCCTTTTTCTTTTCTAATTTGTTCAAGTCTATTTTTCACATTACATTCTCCTTCCTAATGGAAAGCTAGCTTTACATATAAGATAATTGTTTCGAGAGTAAATGTCAAGTCTGCTTTCCATTGGATTTAATTTCGATAATATTGTTTGCAAAGTTTCATAGTATTCAAGCGAGTAAGAAAAATAGAAGTATAATTTTCTTTCAGATAATATTTCATATAGTATTGTTCTCATGGGTAATAGTAGTGAGCTTTCGGCAAGTAACAGTGAAAATGTGTTAGTAGATTTTACTGAAAAACTTCTTGTGGATGTTAAAGATTTTACTAAGAACAACAATAAAGTATTAAGTGTTCCCGTATCTGAATTATTGAATTTTGGATCTGTGTTATCGTCATTAATTCCTGCATGTAATACAGTTACTCAAACAATAAGCATTCCTGCGGATGGTCTTTATAAGATTGCTAATAAAGCTGCAGGTGATACTCTAAAATACGCAAAAAATGGGAATCTATGGGGATCGTTAAGAAAAGCTGACGGTGGTTCTAGAATGATGCAGATTTCAAAGATGGAGTCTTTGCAAGGTTCTATGAAAACAGCACTTCCGTTTAATCCTGCTCTTTTAATGATGGCTGTGGCTATTTATTCTATTGAAAAAGATATGAAAAAGATTAAAGAGACGCAGGAAAAGATACTTACCTTTATGGAAGTTGAGAATGAGTCACAGATTGAGGCAGATGTTGAGTCATTGATGGGGATTGCTTCTACTTATAAGTGCAGTTGGGATAATGAAATTTCTGTTACGAATAATCATAATCTTGTTATCGATATTAAGAATCGTGCTAGAAAGAACATTATTGCTTATCAGAAAAAGATTACTGATATTCTTCTGTCAAAGAAGTTTATTGTGTCTAAAAGTGACGTAAATTCGACGTTATCTGATTTAGGGAAAAAGTTTAAGTATTACAGATTGTCGTTGTATATTTTCTCTCTATCATCTTTGATGGAAATAATGTTAAGTGGCAATTTTGCGGAAGATTACATTACTAATGCAGAAAATGAGATAAAGAAATTGTCTGATGACTACTGTGAAAAATTTGAAAAAAGCTCTTTATATTTAGAAAAACTTGGTAATTCGGAAGTAGAAGTCAACGTTGTGAAAGCTATAGGTACTGCTGGTATGGCTGTTGGTAAGTTAATTGGTGGTATTCCTTTAGTTAAAGATGGTTCTGTTGATGAGTTTTTACAAGATAAAGGAAACGGATTACATGAAAATGCTAATGCAATGGTAGCAAAAGCAGTGAAGGAGTTTGCTGTTTTTGCGTGATCCGGAAACAAAAATGTTTGTGGAAAAAATGGATGATATAACTCAAATCTACAATCGTACTTCGCAAATATGTGTTGATAAAGAAAAAATATATTTGTTGTAGGTCATATATTATTTCATTTTGCTGGTTACGTCACGTTATGCTTTTGCGATTTGATTTTTAATCTTATTGGTAAGTGTAATTTTCTAATGTTAAAACTAATGTTTGGCGTCGTCAGTGAAGATGCCAAGCGCTGTTACTTTCTCAGCTGCTTGACTGAGAATTTAACGGTGTTTGGGCTGTGGATTGCAATACAGAATATCCAGGCGTAACCTTATACACTTTTTGGCTTACCTACACACACAAACATTTTTCTATGTAATTGTGGATAAAGGCGCCAGAAGATTCACAATTCAACTGCATTTTGTTTCAGAATAATGAAAATGCTAGAGGGTCACACAAAATTGGTGACCCTCTGCTAACAGCAATCAACACTCCCTATAGTGAAGTGAGCTTGTCGTATATACAAGCATATACAAATTTGGTTATTTTTACAAATTTTATGACTATGTGTTGTATTAATAGTTTTTTAATATAAAAAACATGTTATAAACACAATTATTAAATAATTAGAAGAATATTCGCAATATTTTAGCACGAATATGAAGTTGTTTCTAATATTGCTACTATTTTATGCAACAATTTGTAGTAAATAGAACAGTAATTTATATGAGTTATGCACATTATTTTTCTAACTTGATGGTTGAAATACTAATATGCGATAATAACGACATGCTAACTGCTTATATTGATGAATCTCATTCGCCTGTAGATAGAAAAATTGGCGGAGATATATATTATATTGGTGCGTTAATTGTTGATGAGCAGCAAAAAGAATTTATAGAACATGAGCTTGCAAAATTAAAAGAAAGCGTTATACAAAAATTTAATGTTCCAAAGAATGTTGAATTTCATGGTCATTGTATGTTCCAGTTCAAAGGTGATTGGAAATGCATGAATGGGCTATATACACAATCCACTGGTATTTATAGATCTGCAATGCGCATTTTGGCAAAATCATGTGCAAAAGTCATTATTCGCGGTGTTGCTGCTGATGAATTAAAACAACGATATAAAGAACATGCTCATACACCTCATGATGTTGCGCTTCAATATTGTCTCGAGCGAGTTAATTTTATTGCTGAATCATATAAAACTGATATAACTATTATTGCTGATAAAGTGGCTGATCCTGAGGCACATGAAGGTCGTATTAAGCAATACCAAAAGAATGGTAATACAGAGGGTTTTTATAATTCAAATCTTTCTCATATTGTGATGCCATTCCATTGGGAAGATTCAAAACAATACTTTGGATTGCAAATGATTGATATGGCATTATTTATCGCTTCGCGCGCTGCAATGATTGATAAATCATTGGAATCATCTCAACTTTCTCGTGGAGATAAAGCAGTATTAAAAACAGCTCATATAATTGACGATATTATTTGTAACAGTGGTGTATATTTCCCAATGAAGCATCGTATACAAAACGACATTTTCTAATGTAAATATGCTAGAGAGTCACGCAAACCGGTGACTCTCTGCTAACAGCAATCAACACCTCTTTTAATATAAATCCTGACTTGTAGAAACTACAGATTTGCTTTTGCATTTTATGCAGTTTGTTTATATTAAATTCATTCCTTAGTCATGCGAATATAGGATTTGAAGAGAATTTCTAGTCGCTCGTCATTATTAGAGCAAGGCTTTGTAGCGCCAAAAGCAACGTCTACTATTTTATCTAGCTCGTCGTGAGCTTTGCGCAAATCTTGAGGCATGTATGTTGGGGCTAGTTTCTTACTCATTTGGATACAATGAAACTTTCCTTCTAAACTCTGAAACCTTTTTAGACATCAAAAAAGACGGTATTACTACCACCTTAATTATTTACACATAACGTATTTAGATTTAGATTTCCATTTTGGTTGCCGTTTCTAAATTGATACAATACAATGGAGCATAATTTCTACACCCTTAACAATTAACACCACCGCGTGTATTTTTGCACACCACTCATAACGATACCGTATGCACCGTTACGGAGTAAGAGCATGGCAAATTTTGATTTGATACTTGGTGCAACTTGTCGATTAAACATAGCAGTCAACCATTTTAAAATGGTTGACTGGATTACTATAAACTCTCAAGATCTTGTACTGACAAAATCTCATTATCCCTCAATTGATGTTCTCCTATCAGACGTTTCATACATAATATTCCTGCTTGGTGAAAAGCCTCTCCGCCATTGGAATCACAGTATCTTGTTAATACAACCGGACGGATGTTGTGTTCAAATAAATCGGTTGCTATCTTTAAGACACAGCAATCTGTATCAGCTCCAGCTACAAAAATCTGCTCCGGATATTTTCCATCGTTCAGTTGGCACAAACGTTGCAAAAAATTCGGAGAGATACATGTATATACATATTTTGTTACAACTTCATCTAGATACGGAACGAGCGTGGGGAAAAGGGAACGTTCTTCTTCGTTTTCAAGCCGATGCCAATTGAATATTTTCTCATATATACTGTTTTTTTCATTGATAAATTGTGTAGCGATAACGACATCGAACAGCTTTTTTTCAAGCAGCCCTTTAATTCTTTCAGCTAAATCTTTCGTCTGAGGATATCTCGTAAAACCGTTTTGCATATCAACAAGTATCAAAATCTTTTTCATTGTTTTCTCCTTCTAATTCTTTTTAATAAGTATGACTGCCGCAATCACAATAATTAAGCTCATCACGATTACCGGTAACAATTGCAAATCCGGAAGACCATGTACCAGAGCATCATAGAGCATTGGTGCAATTTGAATGAAAGCGATGAGGAAAAGCAGGAACTCGTTCAACCAGCTGTATTTTTTCTGCTTTTCAGCAGTGATGCTTTCTGTTTTAGCAATAAGGAATTCCATTTCTTCCTTGAAATTCTGAACGTATTTTTCTATGCCACTTGTACGAATCAATTCCTCTCTTATACGAAGAACATATGCAGGTAAAGTGGAATCTGATAATTGCTGAAACTCATTTAACAGCTTTTGAAAACTAAACAGTTTTTGCCTAAGTTTAGAAACTTTCATTTTTCTTGCTGTAGTCCCTTTGACTAAATTGTCGTACATGCAATATACATTCATCCACATAGCTTGCAGATCAATTTCCAAAGCTGTGAGCATCTGCTCTATACTCTTATCCGGTTCTTCCGTATAGAACAGAACCGCTGCCCAGCTAATATATATGGATCTATTTGCACTATTTAGCAAGTTCTTTGGCGGATTTAAATTTTTCAAATCTATTTGACATATATCATCAACTGACTCCTTATAGCAAGAAAAAATAAGTGAGTCCTCCTTATTGGCAAGACTTGGCTCAAGCATTATTTGCAAATTAGCTTTATCAATATCATCCATTTCTCCATATACAAGGTTGCCATCTGTCTTTGTGATAATACTAATTGTCATAACATAAGAAAATCCACCGAATTCCCAATCTTCTCTTGCTGATCTCCGCAAGTTAAAACATACCGCTTGCACAATATTTCTCAAACGAGCAGCTATTTTTTTAAGAATCGGCGTGTTTTTATTTTCTGAAGCCAAATAAGAAGCGTGCTTATATTTCCTATTAGAACAATAATCAGTGGCATAATTGCCATCTGTAATCGAATATATCTCGCCTCTTATTACAAATACAGCTATTCCATATCGATAAATATACAAGTCTATCGTCTCTGAAACACGATATCCAAACAAAAAATATTCAGAATTAGTCTTAAGAAGACGAACTACGTTTCCATCCTCCGCAATAAGCTGGAAGTTTTGATTCAATTCAATTTGAATCTTTTGCTTAATGCTATCATCAATTTCGCATCCAATATCAAAAGGAAGAAATCGAATCGGCTCGATGACACCTAACAGTTTAGAATCAGGATTCATATGGATACCTCTGTTTTTTCTGCAAAATTATATAATAAAATTACAATTCATCTCGCTTTACATAGGTCAGCTGAATGTCGTATCCCAGTGTTTCCATGAGTTTCACGAAAGTCTTATTGATTAGGGAATCACCTTTTTTGATGAGCCGATTCACATATTGACCTGTAGTACCTGAAGCTTCGCCAAGCTGTGCTTGCGTCATTCCGGCTTCAATGCATTTGACCTTAAGATCAACTTCAAGATTGTTTTTTATCATCGTATTTACTTAGCCTCCGCAGCTTTTTACAATCATCCGTTAATTAGCAACACAAATTGTGCTACTCATTATAGCATATAGGCTTATTTTTTGTACATCACAAAAAACACCCGATCGTAGCTGAGTGCCAATTCTATCTAGCATCCACGATCACCTAGTCTCCGATTTTTCCGTCCAAATTCTCGAACTCAAGGAACGGCGGTTCCATAGTGCCCGGCTACCTTGATCCAGGCAAGGCGCAACTCATCAGCCGTATAATGAAGCCCTTTTCATATTGAGGAGCAGCCACTTCGCCAGCCGGTAGCCGACTTCCTTTTCAAGCATTGAAATTCCTCCTTCAAGGTGTACTGTATATAAATCACTCTGAAAGGCAGAAAAGTCAAGGGAATACGGCGATATTCGACGCTATCGACAATATGCACACCCCGCATAACGATAGCTTTTGTGTATCGTTACGGGACGGATTTATCGTTATGAACGTATGCAAAATGAGAGCCGCGAACATCCCTCCGACCGACCCGGAAAAAGCAGGTCGAAAATCGAAGGCAAAATAAGACCTCTGCACACCACTTCGGTGCCAGAAAGACTTGATTTCAAAGGCTATGCAGGTGTTCTTGCATATCAATCGTTATGCAGTACGCATCAATCTAGGAACACTTTCCTCTTCTAACGTTTTAAGCGATTTGCCATCTTCCGTTTTCCACTCGGTCTTACCGTTTGTTGTCATTCCTAAAACAAATGAAGCGGCATAAGATGGACTCTTAAATAAATAAATAAATAAATAAATAAATAAATAAATAAATAAATAATTCTTGGTGAGCTCACCGTCTTTAATTTCGTTATTTTGTTTGCACCGCTGTCTTAGCTCTTTTATGGTATCTGGGATAGCATCAGAATCTGTTTCTTCAATCTGGCTTCTTGCCAATACTACAAATCCCTCGTTCGTTCGTTTGCAATGTGCTTCTATGGTTTTATGCGATCGCTTAATCTTTCGAGAAAGACTTAATAACAGTTCATTATCGTCTTGCTCTTCAACTACAGATACTTGCGTTTTTACTAAAGGTACAAAAATCTTATAGCCTAAAACACCAAGCATCATCTTAAACTGCTCAACATAAACCTCTAACTCCGCCTCTTTTTCTTCCGTCACATTACCAGGGTTAGGATCATTACCATTCCTTACTTTGTAACGATCAGTATCAATAGCAAGGTTAGTAAATTTGTTTTCAAGATAACTTATTTCCATTGGCCCCCAAGAATTGTCACTAGTCGTAAACATAACCGCTTCACTAAAGTAAAAACCGTCTTTTAGGTGTTCATTAACTCTAAAAAGAACACCTTCACCATTTTTCCTAATACCAGCTTGCCCAATATATACTTCATCCTCCTCATCATCATTCTTGACAAACAAAAAATAAACGCCACACTGCTTGAGTTGCTTTCTATCCTTACATTTATCTAGATATGTTCAAAAAGTTCATTGGCACCAAGTCATGATTTTGACCATATAAAACGTTACATTGTGCTTTTAGAAAGATATGTCACATATTGTCGAATTTCCATTATTCGTTGTTGATAATATTTTCAATGTTTCTGCCTGCATAAAAGATACGAACAACCATTACGCTACATTTATCTTCATCTACGAAGTAAAAAGCTGTGTAGTTGTCGACTGGAACTCTGCGTATTTCTTTAGAACGCCACGGCTCCCAATCAACAAGCGGATATCGCATAGACATAGTGTTAAGAGAACGTATAGCATGCTTAATGCGGTTGACTTGTTTTTCCGCCGTTTTTGGAACTTGTAAATTAAAGCGAATGTATTCGTATAGCCCAGTGAGATCCAGGAACGCTTGCGGAGAATAAATGACGCTATAGGTTGTGCTCATACGCCGTATTCCTTAGCGAAGAATTGGTCTACTTCATCTTCACTATAAGATTTGCCAGTTGAAATAGAGTCGATGCCTTTTTGTAATTCTTTATCCAACTCGGCTCTTGTTAAGCTACCTAAAGCAGTAGGCGTATTAACTGGCAAGCGGAGTTCAAATGGCATACCTTTTTGTAAAACGATTTGGCTGTAAAGCATTTGGATTGCTGAAGATGGAGTTATTCCAAGCTGGTTCAATATGCTTTCAGCGTTTTCTTTAAGATTTGTGTCGATTCTTGCATATACAGCGTTCGTGTTTGTCATTGTGTTGGCGTCCTTTCTGCCCTCATTTTACAAAATAGTTGCAAGCATATGCAAGCAAATGAAAGCAAAAGTTTAATCACTATTCAGATTATGACTTTCCGTTGTTGGTTTAGATATTTTGCGTACTTTAGGCTGTTTTGCGTACTTAGTGAAGGCTATCTCTAAAAAGCTTAGCGCGCTGCGGCTTTAAGCAGGTTGATTCAGAAAGCAGTACGTAGCAATCTTCAAACACCGTTACTTTCTCAGTTTGTTAGCTGAGTTTTTAACGGTGTTTTGCTTATTACCGTTACTTTCTCAGATAGTTGACTGAGTTAGTAACGGTGTTTGAGCTGTGGATTGCAATACAGAATATCCAGGCGTAACCTTATACACTTTTGACTTACCTACACACACAAACATTTTTGACCTACAACCTCATTTTTCCACGCAATTGTGGATAAAAGTTGCCAGAAGATTCTGTTACATAAGCAGGTAGCTCAAATCAATGAATTACGCTTACACTGAGCCTCTAATAATGCTTTTTCTAATTCCGCATCTACAGCAAAAATATAGAGTCCATTAACTCCTCGTTTTAATAACACATTAAGCTCATTTTTAAGATTATCAATTGAATAGTCTAACGCAATTTTCTTTTTTCCTGATAAATCTTTAGTGTGCCTTTTATTAGTTGCTTTATCGTTTCGGCTATTTTCCGGGCAAAAAACAACTTTACCATCACGATACTGCACTGATGGCCCAATTATTACACCAGCATAATTTAGATCAAAGCCTTGAATGGTAAATGTAGATCCAATCTCATTTATGGTATGAGGCTGTTCCGCCCATGATTTTTTTGTTTCCTTTATTGAACGTGAATGCTTCGGACTATCTAATGATGACAATTGATAATTCCACGGATGACTAAAAACTTTCCCTTCTCGTTCCAAAATTTCTAACTCGGAACTACTGGCAATAGAATATTCTCCAAGTCCCATATGCCATTGTCCATTACTATCACAATGTAAATCTACATTCCAAGTACCATTTACAGCATTAGGATTATTCTTATTGCTCTTATACTCCCAATCGTATGTTGCAACAATACGCGATAATCCGTGTCCATCGCACCCAGAAGCTTTTTCTTCAGATTTAGACTTAATAGCATTAAATAGCTTAATGGGCGAATCAAATACTTTGAAATCAAAAGGTTTATTGTCAGTATTTGAATCTTCTTTTTTTGTTTCATAATTACGACATACTGGAAGAGTATCAATACAACCATTGTATACAAAATTTTTAATCCATTCGAGAACATTTTCATTAGCTCTCATACGCATCTGATTTTCAAGAATGAAACGACGAACACTCACACTTATTGAAGCATTTAATAATAATTCTCCACAATCATCATCATTTTTGAAAGAATTCTTATCCTTGTAATCTGTTCCCAATAATTTTTCTAAATCTTCGGAATTCCAACGCTGGTTACTTTGTAAAATTTGATTAGGATCAAAAGCTGCGATAACAACTCGAGATCTACATAAAATATCAGACAACATATTTGAACCAGAGTAAGCCTGATTAGCTTGTGTATTCAGTAAATGAGCCTCATCAATAAGAGCTACATCACAGCAACGTTTTGGTCTGTCAATAATGCCACGTCCTTGTTCTGTTTGTTCGCTAAAACGATTAATAAACTGGGAAGGTAGCATAACAAGTTCATCATTATTTTTTTGTAAACGTAATTTTGTTGCTATTTGATTGTATACATTCACTTGTTCTTTATGATTTACAATTATGCAAGCAGTTTTCCTACTATTAATAGTTGAAAATTGCTTATATTCATAATCATAATCTTCTTCGTCGTTTCCTTCTTCAATATCCTCATAATTGTATTGTAGTGATTGGTTTTTTATTTTGCTTAGCTTGTTACAAATTTTATAGAACAAATCACTAAGTAAAACTGTTTTTCCGGTACCAGCATCACCCTCTAATAAAATAAGGGTGGATGAATTGGGGGCATTCACTTAGGGATTTAATTCCTAAAAAATTATCGGCGTAATCGGTATTACTACCGGCTACGCCGATTTTACTTATGCAGTGGAATATCAACTGCACCTATGTAATTCCACTGTATCCATATGGTTTGTTTCTTGGTTCTTGTACCTGCTACCTTTTCAGATTTTTCAACATAAATCTTATCTACAAAGGTTCGAATGATCTCTGCATTAAGTTCTTGTATATCTGTGTATTGTCGTACTAATTTCAAGAAAGAATCCACGTTGAGACATTCCTCTTGCGCTTTAGAAATAAAGGCTTCAAGGGATTCAATCTTGCTTTTCAGTTCAGCTTGTTCCTTGTCGTAGGACTCAGACATGCTCTTAAATCGTTCATCAGAAATTTTACCGTCTAAGTTGTCTTCATAGAGATGCTGAACAATTGTGTCAAGTTTGCTAATTCTTGCTTTTGCTTGCTCGAGTTCCCTATTAGAGGACTTTAACTTTTGGGTTAGTTCTTTCTCGCTTTTCTTCATCACAAGTCCCACGAACTCTTCTTCGTGCTGTTTGGCAAATGAAGTAATCATTCGTAGCTCGTGAAGCAGTATTGCTTCGATCTGAATATTTCTAATTTGATGTGATGAGCATTTGCCTTTTTGCTTACGATAGGTAGCACAGACAAAGTATTCTTTATCATGGCTCCAATCTTTTCCTCGAACCTGATAAAGCTTGTTACCACAATCCGCACAAAATAGCATTCCTGATAACACTGGCATTTCTCCAAGATTGGCACGCACTCGTCTACCATCTCTTATACGTTGAACTATGTCAAAAGTTTCCTGGTCAATAATTGCTTCGTGTGTGTTTTTGAAAATTAGCCAGTCTTCTTTGGGATTCAATAATGTTTTCTTGCACTTGTACGATTTCTTTCTTGTTTTGAAATTGACCGTATGCCCAAGATATTCTTGCTTTTCAAGCATATTAGAGATAGTTTTTTGATTCCAGACTCCCTTAATCTCCGATTTCGCGGAAGGAATTTTAATACCAAGAGAGAAAAAATGCTCAGAAGGTGTTGGAATATTCCTTTTGATTAGCTCATTGGCAATCTGGCTAGGCCCATACCCATTAACGCAGAGTCTAAAGATTTCACGCACTACACTGGCAGCTTCTTCATCTACAATCCAATGATTTTTATCTTCAGGATCCTTAAGATACCCATAAGGAGGATTGATGCAGAGCGGCTTCCCACTTTGTCCTTTTGCTTTAAACACAGCTTTTATTTTTCTGCTTGTGTCTTTAGCATAAAACTCATTGAAGATGTTGATGAAAGGTGTCATGTCGTTGTCTGACTGATTATTGCTATCTACGCCGTTATTTATTGCAATAAAGCGAATATCAGCGTTAGGGAATACCATCTCTGTATACATACCAACTTGCAGATAATCTCTACCCAAGCGTGACATGTCCTTGACGATAATGGTTCCAATCTTTCCTTCGTCAATGAGAGCAGTTAATTTAAGCCAATCAGGTCGCTGGAAATTAGTACCCGAGTAGCCATCGTCTACAAAGAACATAAGATTGTTGAAATGATTATCCTCGGCATACTTTTTCAGCATGCTCTTTTGATTGATGATGGAATTGCTGTCACCTTGTAATTCATCGTCTTTGGATAAACGGCAGTAAAGTGCCGTTATCTTGCCTACATTATCTAGAGTATAAGAAGGCTGTCTATTTAGTTTATTCATCTGTTTTCCTCCTTTCCGACAGCCTTCAAGCGGTCAGTATATATTCCCGTATAACTCAGAATTTATCAAGTTATTTAGCTTCTATTACATGGTTTAAATTGCTTAAAATAAGGTGCTTGATTAGGTCTTTGACACCTTTCTGAGCACTCTTGCTTTCAAGAGAGTGAACCGTAAATTCAGTATTTCCGATTCTTAACACTTCGGTTTTTACCGGTGTATCCCTAATTTGTTCATCCATGCATTTTGACCTCTTTGTTTAAGAAAGTTGCAATAGTTTAATTGCTTCAGGATGTACCAGTTTTCCATCCAAATACTCAAAAGAGAGGTAACCTATCTGGTCCATAAGAGAAAATATTTCGTTTAGAACCTTGATGGTTGGGTTATGGCGTTCGATAATCCAATAGTTGGAAAAATCACCAAAAGCGATAACTTTTGCTCCCTTTTGAGAAGAAGGCATGGCATTGTCAATGACCACAGGTCTGCCCATTAAGTTGCCATCAAAATCAGGTAGGATGTATGATCCGGTAGTGTCCTTTAAGGTTTGAAGATAAAGAGCAGTTTCATCATTCATAAGCCACGTGGCATTTTCTCGATACTTACTATCTAGCGAGAAGAATAAACGTTTGATGGCATCTGCGGAAATCTCTTTTGCTTGCACAGCAACCTCAGCACCTGATGTATCTGATAAAATTCCTGTCGGCTTAGTTATCCCATCACCATTTATAAAAGCTTCCGACTCATTCAATGTGAACTGCTTCGTCAGTTCGCTTGTTATGAACTCTTCGATATCAAAGTCAAGGTCAGCTGCAAAATCCGTACCCAAACGAATGAGGTTAACTAGGGTATACTCCGTTACATCAATACGCTTAAAGCCATCTTTAATAGGCATATACGTCATGATGCTTGTGTCATAATCTTTCATCCATTTGGTGAACGGTGAGGCTTCATAGATGAACAATTTACTTGCTTGCGAGTGTGCTTTTACCACTGTACACAGTTTTCTAAGATTACTTTTGTTTGCAAGTTTTGCTTCGAGTTTTGCTAGAGAAGAAGTCGGCAAATCATAGGCATCCGTATAATGGTGGCGCAGTTTTCTTTCAATATTATTCGCATTACCATTTGCATTGCGCAATACGTTCCAAAACGTGCTGTGGTAGTCCTGACTTGCTAGTTTCATTTCTTTTTCAATATCTCTGTTAATCATAATCGTTAGTTCCTTTCATTACTGTTTTCTGCAATTGCTGCAGTAATTTGCTTGATTTTGCCCATTTACCCTTTTGAATTCGCTGTTTTTGCACGCAAGACCCTGCGCCCGTTCCCGAAGGGGTACTCTTTAGAGATTTGACCCCCCCTAGGGGGTTAGGTTCAGAAAGTAGTATGCGAATAAATTTCTAACAGCACAGTACCTAGGCAGGTTTTCTTTCTTCAATGTTGTCAAAAAGCTGAAATCATTTCAGTATTTTGATTTGTGCATGATAGTATTTCTTCTTCATGCTCAACACAGGTTTGCGATACGAATTACGCAATCATAGGCACCACCTCCTTAAACGTGGCATGATGTGGCAGTTAAATTTCGTTATTGCCTTATAGGGTTATATGGGGATATAGGTTATTAACTGCCACTAGTTGCCACTTAAAAAATCGCTAAACTCACTTTTAAGCCTGTAGCCTTTAAGAAGCGTGGTTTTTTCTCCGCCTGTATTGGGACGCTTTCTTACAACCTCGGCAAATTTTCTTAATTCCTGATTGAAGTTTCTGCTGTTCTCAGAAAAACAGCCGTTATCAATGCACCACTTCTTGTAGTGGTCGTATACAACTGCCGTTCGAATCTCAGAGCTCTGGTCTTTAACGAGTATATCTTCAGCAAACTGTGCCATCTTGTCACTGTCGTGGGCATAACTAAAAATGGCATCAAGAACGCTATTAGGCGGCTTAAAGCCTTCATCTCGGAGGTGGGTAAAGCCTTCAAGAAGCCAGTTTAAAATGGCACTTTGCACCTCTTTTTTAGAAAACTCCGCCTTTAAGGTTTTATCCTGTTCCCACGCTTCAAAATGCCTGTTAAAGGGAATAATCTGCATGCGGTCGCTACTAAACACTGTCATATCGCTGATGACGGGCAGATAATTGGTGTTCACGTACAGTTTGAACTGTGGTTTAAAGTCAAAACTGTTCTCATGCAGGAATCGAGCGTTTAAGGTATCACTTCCCGTCATGTATTTAACTTGGGCTGAATTAAGGAATAGTCCTCGGCTCGGCTCAGATATATTGGCAAAGCGAACACCGGCAAGGCGTGCTACATCCTCGGTCGGCTGTGAGCTATTAGGGTTCTTCTTTAGAGCAATGGTTTCCGCGCGTACCGCTTTTCCGTAATCGCCCATCACAGACAGAACGCTTTCCATGAGTGTGCCTTTACCGTTTCTTGTGCTTTCTCCAAAAAGAAAGAACATGCACTCATAGCGTGTATCACCGCTTAACGCATAGCCTAATGACTTTTGAAGATACAAGGCTTTCTCACAATCTCCGCTCATAATTTCATCGACAAACTGGCGAAAACGTTCACTTCTTGCCTTCGGGTCATAAAACACAGGTGATACTTTGGTAATAAGATCTGTTGCTAAGTGCTTGCGAAATACACCGTGCTGAAGGTCTAAAGTTCCGTTTTGGCAGTTAAATAGATAAATGTTCTTATCGAACGCTTCCATCGAAATGGGGTAAACGCTTTGAGCTTCCTTGATATAAATCTCACGGTTACGACGGCTGCTCCATTTGTTCCAATACTCAACAAGCATGGAACGGGTTCTCTCGTCTTTAATGACACCAGCATAACGTATAAGAGAAAGAGCTAAATCCTTGCATAGTTCCATCGTTTTAAGCGTTCCAATATCGCAAGTCCAACGTACACCATCGAAGATGAACCACATTTTGCGCTCCGGTACATAGTGCAGAATGTTTTGGAAAATATCAGCAAACAATCTGCCATTACCTAAATCACCGTTGCGATATCGTATATTTTCATCAGGCTTTAGTTCCTGTAATTTAGATAAGAGATCATCAAAGTCTTCCTCAGCACTTGCATTATGGAAAGGCTCATAGAAGGTATGACATTTAGAAACAGCTTTCTGAATGGTTGTGTTGCCATAAGTATCCGCGCCACGGTGTTCATCCCACTTAGGACGGAATAAAGCAGACTTACGAAAAAGTCGGTCTATTTGCTCCTTGTTACCGCCACAGTAAAAGGCAAGAATAGACACAAGCGCGGCATCTGCTTCGCTATGAGAAGGGTAAGCCGAAATGTCACCATGCCAAAGTGCTGTAAATTTAGCTCCATTTATGGCGTTGCCAGCTTTTTCAATAACAGCTGTATCGCTTAAATACGAGCTTGCACACGCGTTATTTTCTTTTTCATGAGTGTTTATGTTTCGCTTCATGTACGTGTCTAAAAGCCACATGATGGCTGCATCGTCTTCTAAAAGCTCGCCTTCCTGATACACGTCGCCCGTAACTGTTAGATAGCGATTCGTAGCTAGAGCGCTGTAAACCTCAATATCCCCGTGCTTGATGTAATAAGACTTTTTATCGTATGCGCCATTAAACAGAAGTAGGATATGAAAACCATGCTTACTTGGACTGTATTCGATATAAGCGTGCTTGAAATGGGCAATAATCTCTTTTGCCCAATCTTTAATGATTCCATTATCGATACAGTGGTCTAAATCGATACCTAAGAGATTATCAACAAGCTTTATCCCAATCCCGTCGTATTGGTCTTTGACGTTCAAGGCGGCATCAAGCGAGGTAAAATCGCTTAAGTTGTCTGTAGCTGCTTTCTTTCCCGTTATGGGATTATAAGGCGGCTTAGTGAGCCTACCGTTTTCTTGCTGCTCGTACTTCCATGAACAAAAGATATTCTTGTTCTTTAGTGCTTTTGGCAGTTTCTCTAGATCCATATTTGATCCTCCTTTTCTAGAAGGCTTATCCCTTCTACATCACAGGCAAAAGAAAAAGCCGACTTTTTAACCTGTCTTAAAAGTTTTTTTGACCTTCTACTTGGTAGCCATGAAAGAGGGTGTAATCTGACGGTTTTAGAAAAATTTTTTGATAATAAAAATCTCCTAAGCATTCATTAGGCATTTGCCTTGAATGAATAGCAAAGGAGACTTTTTAATCTGCTATATTCCTAAGCGGCTAACTCTTTATATCGTTGATATACTCACAGAATCGTGATAATGTTTAATTATTAAAATAAGGAGGGAATTATGGCTGTTAGTTACAAAAAACTATTACATCGCATGATTGAAGAAGATATTTCCAATCAGGACTTAATGAGAATGAGCAATATTTCCGCCAACATTATTACGAAACTACGCACTGGGCAGTATATATCACTGGAAAAAGTGGAAGGCATATGCACGGCTTTACACTGCACGCCCAACGATATTTTGGAATTTATAGCGGAGGATGAAAAGTAATGGCAAAAAAGGAAACTGCTGAAAAGGCATTAAATATAGATAGTATACTTTTCAATTGTAGAGATTACTTACGTGCAGCACGAAATTCTGGCTCATTTTTTGAAAAAAGAGATATGATGCTCACACTTGTATTCTTGCGTTTTATCGGTGAGAAATACGAAGACGGCATCGAATCACTCCGTAAGACTTTAATTGAGCGGGACTAGACCCTGATGATGAAAACATCAGAGCCGCATTCTTTGATGATGCTACTTTTGCAGATGGAACATACAACCTTCCTGTAGAAGCAAGATGGTCAACCATCATCAACACACCAGCTCCAAAACTCAATGTTGCACTAGACACTGCATTAAGCAAACTTGAAGCGGAAGATCCTCAGCTTAAAGGTTGCTTTATAAAAGGTACATTTACTACCCGTAATTTAGCAGCTAATGACATCAAGAAAATTGTTGATGAAGTTAATAAAATCAGCCACAAGGCTTTTGGTAAGGAAAAAGATTTAATCGGCTATGTGTATGAATATTTCCTTAAAGAGTTCGCAGTTAATGCAACAAAAGAAGAAGGAGAATTTTATACTCCTCACGATGTAGTTAAGCTTATTGCAGCTATGATTGAACCGTTTGAAGGTAGACTTTACGATCCTGCATGCGGCAGTGGAGGTATGTTCATTCAAAGTGCCGAACTTGTGAAATCAAAGCAGGGTAATCTTAATAGTATTAATGTTTATGGTCAGGAAAAGGAAGCTGCAACTTATCGTCTTGCAAAGATGAATTTGGCACTTCGTGGTATTAGCCATAACCTTGGTGGCACAAATGATTCTTCATTTACCCATGATTTACACAAGGGATTATATTTCAACTACATTATGGCAAATCCGCCTTTCAATCTTAAAGGCTGGTATGATGAAAATCTAAAGAATGATCCTCGCTGGGCAGATTATGGCACACCGCCTGAAAGCAATGCCAACTATGCGTGGATTTTACATATACTATCACACTTAAAACCTTCTAACGGTGTTGCTGGATTCCTGCTTGCTAACGGTGCATTAAACGACAGCGATACATTAGAAATTCGTAAAAGACTGATTCAAAAAGATAAGGTGGAAGCAATTATTGTTCTTCCACGAGAACTGTTTATTACAACGGATATCAGCGTAACACTTTGGATTTTAAATCAGAATAAAAAAGGCGGAAAATACCACGATAGAAATCTTCGCAACCGAGAGCATGAAATTTTATTCATGGATTTACGCACTTGGACGGAGAATGCTGTCAAAGGTGAAAACAAGAAAAAAGTACGCCTTAGTGCCGAACAGATTCAGCGTGCTGCCGATATTTACCACACTTGGCAAAGTGAAGGCACAGACGGCAATAATTATGCCGCACCTGAGCTTTACCGCAGTGTCGGGATGGCAGAAATTGAAAGCAAGGAATGGGCTCTCACGCCAAGTAAATATATCGAGTTTATCGACCATGATTTAGATATTGATTATGACAAAGAAATGGCACGCATTCAAGCCGAGATGAAAGATCTTTTGCGTGAGGAAAAAGAGTCGCAAAAGATGATTGAGGACGCCTTCAGGGGGATCGGCTATGGGATTGAGTAGATATAAGCTGGGCGAACTGATTGAGCAATGTGATGAAAGAAATAGCCATGGATTGCTGTCAGTAGACGACGTAAGGGGTATTTCCACAAACAAAAAATTCATTGAAACCAAAGCAAATATGAATGGTGTAAGTGTTAATTCATATAAAATAGTTGGCACGAATCAATTTGCTTATGTTGCAGATACGTCTAGACGTGGGGATAAAATTGCAATCGCCTATAAAAAATCAGAAGGAGCAATTCTTGTTTCTTCAATTTATACTGTTTTTACAATTAAGAAGAACAACTTGCTTTTATCTGATTTTTTATTTATATATTTCAACCGTCCGGAATTTGACCGCTATTCGCGTTTTAATTCATGGGGATCAGCTAGAGAAACATTCAGCTGGGATGATATGTGCGATATGGATATCGACTTGCCGCCTCTTGCCATCCAGCAAAAGTATGTGAATGTCTACAATGCCATGGTGGCCAATCAAAAAGCCTACGAGCGTGGCTTGGAAGATTTGAAATTAACTTGTGATGCTTATATTGAAGATTTACGCCGCAAAATGCCGTGTGAAAAAATTGGGAAATATATCCAGGAATATTCTCAAAAAAATGAGTTAGGTCTTATAGCAACTTCCGTACGCGGCATAGCGACTAGTAAGGAATTTATTGCTACAAAGGCTAACATGAACGGTGTTTCAGTAGATAGCTATAAAAAAGTTGAGCCTAATATGATTGCTTTTATTTCAGATACATCACGTAGAGCGGACAAGCTATCTTTAGCGATTAATGAATCTCAAGAAACCTATTTAGTTAGTCCCATAGCAACAGTTATGCAGACAGATGAGAAAAAACTGCTTCCTAACTATTTGAATTTATTCTTTTGTAGAAAAGAGTTCGATCGTTATGCACGATTTCATTCATGGGGTTCCGCACGAGAAAATTTTTCATTTGAAGATATGCAAAATGTGCGTATTCCAGTCCCGCCACTACCAATCCAGCGATCCATCGTTGATATTTATACCGTCTACAAACAGCGTCAAGTCATCAACGAAAAACTAAAATCCCAAATCAAAGATATTTGCCCTATTTTAATTAAAGGCTCTATCGAAGAAGGAATCAACTCAAAGGAGGCATAATCCATGGCAAAGTTAAATGAATATAACGGCCGCTACTGTGAATCAGAGTATGAGTATGCCTTCATTGGATTCTTGGAAGCTGAAGGCTGGAATTATATCGCCGGCAATCATATAAACCGCAACAACAAAAGAGATGTGTTGATTGCCGAGGATTTTAAAAAATTCATTGCCGAGACGAATCCGGAACTTACAGAAGATGAAGTAACACAAGTTTTTGATAATGTTCGTCTTGTTGGTGCTGAAAGTGATTTTGCCACCTTACATAAAGTCTATGGTTGGATGGTTGATGGTATTCAGTTTACGCCGCAAAATGGTTTGGCAAAGATGGTACCTCTTATCGACTTTGAAAACCCTGATAAGAATATCTTCCGCGTTGTCAATCAGCTTACTGTAGAATATACAAACAATGGACAGAAGGAAAATCGCAGACCTGATGTGCTGTTGTTTGTTAACGGTATGCCATTATGTGTTGTCGAACTTAAAAATCCGGCTGATGCCAATGCAAAAGTGTATAATGCGTGGGAACAGATTAATATTCGTTATTGGAGAGATATTCCTCATTTATTGCGTTACTGTCCTCTTGCCTGTATTTCCGACGGCGTGAAGACACGGCTGGGAACTGTTCGCACTCCTTACGAGCATTTCTATGCTTGGAGACGTGTGAATGATGATGATAAAGTTTCTACGCTTCCATTTGCTGAAACTGAAACAATGGTTAAGGGTGTATATTCCCCTGTAAGATTTTTAGAGATTTTTAGAGATTATATTTATTTCCAAGATAGTATTTATGACAGTGCCGAAGTTGAAATTGTATGTAGATATCCGCAGTTTTTTGCTGCAAAATTATTAAAGCAAAGCATTGTTAATTCTATCGCTACCGGAAATGGTAAAGGTGGTACATATTTTGGAGCAACTGGCTGTGGTAAAACATATACAATGGCTTTTCTTGCCAGGCAGCTTGCACTTCGTTGTTCTAATATTCCTCAAGTAGGCTCGCCGACAATTATTCTTATCGTTGATCGAGAAGAATTACAAAAGCAGGGTGCAAAGCTATTTACCAAAAGTAAAGAATTCTTAAATCTTGGTGAAGTATCTGTTGTTAAAAACAGAGCACAGTTAAGACAGGAACTCTGTGCAAGACAAAGCGGTGGTTTCTATATCTGCACAATTCAGAAATTCTGCGACCGTGAAGATGATAAAATCGGGCTTATCAATGACCGTCAGAACATTATATGTTTTTCTGATGAAGCTCATAGAACTCAGCTTGAACATTCTAAAAAGATTCAATTCAGTAAAGATGCTGATGAAAATATGAAAGCTATAGTTTCAAAGCCATATGCAAAAGTATTAAAGGAAGCATTTCCGCATGTGCTGAGAGCTTTCTTCTATACTAATAGACGAAAGGGTGTGAAAATGATTTTTAAATGATACTGTGGAACGGAACAGTAGCCCTAGTATTGACTACTGTCGTTTCTATTCATATTGGCTATTCTAGGACTGAGATGAAAAAATCTATAAATGCTCAGAATAAAATTGAACCCGCAAATCTCCCCAAAACAATGGTGAGTCATGTACTTGTATTATTCCGAAAAAATACACCTCTGGTGCAGTGAGACAAATTGGTGTATCTTATAGTGGCTTCGTAGATGAAAGCTATACTCTACTATCACTCTTTGATGATGTAGAACAAATTGAAAAAGATAATAGACTTCAGACAGCTATTGATGTTGTCAGAGAACAGTTTGGTTTTTTAGCCATACAAAAAGGAACCGTCCTAACTGAAGGTTCCAGAAATATTGAACGCAGTAAACTTATCGGTGGTCATTCCGCGGGTGGATTGGAGGGATTAAAATGAAACAAGAAAAAAATACAGTACAATTTTCAGAAATCCGTAGCAAAGGATGTAATGATATTGAAATGCTTGAAAGATTTTTACATGGAATCGTTGAAACAGCAACTTCAAAACTTCGTCAGAGAAAACTCAAAACAACTGAAATATCGATACGACTAGTACATGCTAAATCTGAAAACCGATTACCATTGGAATTTACATTTAGCATTAAGCCAACAAGCTCATCTGTGATAATCTATACTGAGGTAATCAATCGCTTTAAAGAATGTTACACAGGTGGGGGAATTCAAGGTTTTACGATTCAATTTGATAAAAATACCCTTGCCTCTGCATAGAAAGGATTTGATATGATTGACCGTTCATATTTACCATTTCAATCAGCAAGAGAGTACCAGGATACAAAGATGCAAAAATGGATGGGCTTTTTCCTATCTGAACATGCATCAGCACTCTCTGATGATACAAACAAAGTAACGTACATGTCTGACTTATCACTAGAGAAGAAATTATTACTCCTCAGTCAAGTATACGCCGGGCAGCTACGCACACGCATTCAAGTGATTGAAAAAAACAAGCGTGTTTCCTACACTGGAACAATACCAAGTCTGACCAAAGATTTCATTTTGATAAAAACTACAACAGGTCACATCAATTTGAAATTAAAAGACATTATTAGTATTGAACTTGTCGAGGAGGTGCTCTATGAATCAGCTTGAGTTTCAGCGTAATCACCTACAAATGGACTATTATAGCGAGAGCTACCAAGATTTTGAACGTGACTTCTACCGCTACTCTAACATGAATATTCCATTGACCTTCCTAACTGATGATATCCTAAAAACAATGGCGACTTCACGTAAGAATTACTTTGTCCTCAATAAGGAAAAGTCCAGAGATAACCGCGATCACTTCTTCATATTTGAAGTAAGTACCGTAGATGAGAATCCGCTAATCTATCATTATACATATAAGAAAACTACAATATATTTAGCAGAAAAATAGGAGCAGTTCAATTGACTGTTCCTATTTTTAATATTCATAAAATCTAAAGTCTTTATACTCTTTAACAATGGAGTCGCCAACCAGAACAGACTATACTGACCAGCGACTACCTTAAATTTAATGTTTCAGATTTATTTTCTTATCTCTAATTTCATAAACTACATCTGCTACATTTTCGAGTAATCGTTTATCGTGGGTGATAAACACGATAGTTCCGGTGTACTCCTTCATTAGTATTTCCAAAGCCTCTAAACTTGGTATGTCAAGGAAGTTACTGGGTTCATCCATTATTAGGATGTTATATCTACCCATGAGCATTTTAGCAAGCAACAATTTTATAATTTCTCCACCGCTTAAAACAGATAAACTTTTTCCAATATCGTTCTGTTTGAACCCCATAGATGCTAGCACTGAACGAATTTCTGATATATTGTAGTCACAATCCTTCTGCATAAACTCCATAACATTCTGATTACTGTTGTACTTGTAACCATTCTGTGCAAAGTAACCTATTTTTGCCTTAGGCGAAATAGAAATTCCTTCTTCATGGTTTAAGATCATTTGGATTAAAGTTGTTTTTCCGATTCCATTACCACCAGTTAACGCCACTTTTGCTCCTAACGGAATTTGAAAAGATGCATTTTCAAACAGAGCCTTATCCCCAAATACTTTATTAATTTCTGCACCGACTATAGGGTATGGATTATGGAGCTCCAATGCTTTACTTTGCCTGAAACGAATTCTGCGAATGCCTTCCGGAGCTTCTACTTTTCCTAAGGCCGCAATCCTGTGCTCTAGGGTTTTAGCAGCATTATACATCTTTTTTTCCTTACTTCCTATTGATTTTTGATGAGCTAAACGCCCTCCGTCTTCAGTACTTTTTTTCTTTGAAGAACCTTTTGCCTTCTGTTCTATTTTACGAGCCTGTTTTCGCTTTTCCTCCGCAGCTCTTTCCAATCGGGCACGTTCCGCAATAAATTGTTCGTATTCTGCAGCTTGGCTCTTACGTTCTTCCTCTTTCTGACGAAGATAATCAGAATAGTTTCCCCAATACTCAGTGATTTTGCCATCTTTCAGTTCCCATATTTTATCTACTATTTCATCAAGAAAATAGCGGTCATGGCTAATAACTAACAGTGCACCTGTAAAATATTTTAGCTGTCCTATTAGAAAATCAATTCCTTCACGGTCTAAATGGCTCGTAGGTTCATCCGCTAAAATACCATGAACCTGTGCCGATAAGGCCTGTGCTATTTTAAGCCTTGTTTCTTCACCACCGCTCATAGTCTGTATATTTAATTGCTCAACACCTAGCTTGCCTACAAGTGCAAAATCTTTTTCCTCCTGCAGAGTTACTTCGTCCAACTGGGGAATATAGGCAAGTTCACCCAGACGATTCATTTTACATCCTGGGGGAGTTAATTCTCCTAAAAGTACCCTGAGTAAAGTGCTTTTTCCAGCACCATTTGCTCCTACTAAACCAATACGGTCATAATCATATACTTCTAATTCATTTATATCTAAAACATCGCGTCCTTTGAATTCCACACGAATGTCTTTTGCTTTTAATATTAATTCCATAACATTTCCTCCTGTCTATAATCGCATGCTTTCATTTGCTTGTATGCAGGGAAAACCCTGCGATTTTAGCAGGAAGAGTTACATGAAAATAAGATACATAAATATTCCTCCAATATTGTTTATTTTAAATCTAATTTTCTAACCTCAGTTATCATTTGGCAAACTATAGCAATGCCAATAATTAAAATACCTGATAGTAAAAACCAATGATTTACACCGATTTTATCAGCAAAGAATCCAGAAAGAATTAACCCAATTGGCATAGCAAGTGACATGATACTTCCGATCAAAGAAAATACACGTCCTAAATATTCAGGCTTAATTTTCTCCTGAAAAAGAGCTGTTTGCACACCGCTATAAAATGGCACCGAAAGCCCCATTATTGCACAGCAAACTACGAATATTACAAATCCATTTGGAGGAAGTATTCCCGAAACGGCTAAACTGGTCCCCATTATAAAAAATGAACTTGTTATTAGTAATACATGCTTTTCGAAGCCCCCTAATCTTCCTAATAATAAGCCTCCTGCTAGCATCCCAAATGCAAAGGAAATTTCCGTAATAGAAATATGCACAGGCGTTCCATTAAAGTGTTCCATGCTTATTAAAGGAAATAGTGCATTGATTGGCATATAAACAAAAGTATATAGTGTTCCTAAGAGTAATAAGGCAAACAATCCTTTGTTTTGTCTCAGAACCACAACTCCTTCTTTCATCTCCCTTATGAAATTTGGTTCTAAACTTTGCACTTGATTACCCAGCTTAGGTATACGTACAATTGCTACCGTAATAGATGCAATCACAGCACCCAATACGTCGATGGCAATAATAGCATTTAAATCCCAAACGGAGTATAAGAGTGCTGCAACTGCCGGACTAACAATATAGCTTATAGACTGCAAAGACTGACTATAGCCTGCGCATTTCGTTAGCTGTTCTTCTGGTACTAAAAGTGGTGTAACCGCATTGAGTGCTGGGGTATGAAAAGCTGTTCCAATGCTACGGATAAACAATACTATCATAATCATCCAGACAGGTAGCTCCATACAGAATGCAACAATAGCAAGCACTGCACCAGCTGCTGCGATAATTAAATCGGCACCAATCATTATCTTCTTCCTATCATGACGATCCACTAGCACACCAATGGCAGGTCCCAAAATCGCATAGGGTAAAAAACCTACTAATGAAGCCATAGACAAGACCATCGCAGATCCTGTTTTTTCTGTAAGGTAAAAAATAATCGCCATTTGCAGGATGGCACTAGTGATTAATGATACTGCTTGCCCTGCCCATATTGCATAAAATTTTCGTTTCCAATTGTTGTATTTTTCCATTTATATTATCTCCTGCATATTATTTTGCTTGAATTTCTATTTTGAATAGCATTCTAGGCAATAAAAAATGCAGGCCAAACCCCACAATGTGGCTTTTGGTCTGCATACATACAATTTGGAAACATTCATATTAAAGACATAGTTAAATAAAGGTATAGTTAAATAACCAATATCCTCACCGTAACTAATGAATGCTCAATATCGTATAAATAAGCACAACAAAAAAGCCTATCATCGGGTATAGATTCTGCTTTTTTTATTGCCAGCTTATCTTAAACGCATTGAGGCTGTCATAGTTTCGGTTCCTCCTACATCTTTGTTTATATCAATTTATAGTATAACACAACAAGATGATATGTTCAATATAAAAGTTATGGAATGAGACTCATACTTCCAATTCGATGCCAGATTTAAAGGATATGACGAAGTTTTCTTCATAGACTGTAACGCTCTGGATTATCTTCCTTAGTAGCAAGCGATTAGCTTTCACAAAATCTTCTGTTTGTAGTTTTAAAAATTCATCAGGATTTTCTAACTCAACCTCAAAATATTTCATTTTACATTCCCTCATTTCATTTATTGATAAATTGAGTTTGCAAAAAAGAGTGGACAATTTTTGTCTACTCTTAACCTTTAAAATAGTTTTTTTTAATCGATTTGAAGTTGCCTAAATTATTACTTATTCGGTAAAATGAAGTATTGCTTTCAACAGATTTCCTTCAACTACACTTCACTTGATTCAAACAAGGTGGGTACATTTCTATTCCCACAAACTCCTTGTCAATGGAAACAAACACGTACCCACAGGGTAAATGGAAATAGAAACTGATAATTTCTAGCTATCACTTCTACTCATTCCAAAAATTTTCTCACTCTGATACTTACCCACCATAAAGCAAAAAGCCTTGCAATCAAGGCTTTCATTATCCCTTTCGTTCAAAGGTTTCTAAGCTTTTACGAGCAGAGCGACACACTCAGCGGTTCGCTATCTCCGTTCTGTCTGCGTGCTAGCACTTGTCAATCACGGACAGCTATCGCATGGGCGGAAGTAAATGCTAATCTTCGTCGTTTTACTCCTTGACTAGCAAACTTACCGCCTCAACATGCTACGTTTGTAGGTTTCACAGGAACTCCTATTGCCGAAACATATCAGACCTTTGGTCAGGAAATTGATAGATACACTATGGATCAGGCGGTCGCAGATGGACTAACTGTTTCTATTAAGTATCATCCTCGTATTGCCAAGGTGTTACTTGATAAGACCAAAGCTAAAGAAATTGAAAATTACTATAAAAAGTGTGCCGATGATGGTGCAACGTATGATGATATTGAAGCCAGTAAACGTGCAATGAGTTCTATGGAAGTTATCCTTGGCGAGCCTTCTCGCTTGGAGAGGCTTGCTATAGATATTCATGACCATTATATTTCATCTTGTGATAGTGACCCAGATAGAATTCAGAAAGCAATGATTGTCTGCTCTAACAGAAAAATTGCATATTCACTTCTTTTGAAATTCAAAGATAAATACCCAGAATGGTTTGAAGAAAAGAAAACTCCTGACGGAGTTACTGCAACAGATGAAGAACTTAAAGAATTAAAGCCTATGCCATTTATGGCTATGGTATCGAGTGTTGGAAGTAATGATGAAGCTGAGATGTATAACTATCTTGGTGGCGTTAAAAATGATAAACGTTGCGAAGAACTGGATGCAGCCTTTAAACAGGAAAAGTCTAATTTCCATATTGTTATCGTAGTTGATATGTGGATTACAGGGTTTGATGTTCCGTCACTTACCTATTTATACAATGATAAGCCTTTGAAGAAGCACTTGCTGATTCAAACTATCAGTCGTGTAAACAGAAAATATCCCGGCAAAGAATATGGTATGGTTATCGACTATATTGGCATTCGCGATAATATGCGTGAGGCCATGAAGGTTTACGGTGGTGATACATCAGTTGCTCCCACATCGGATGACGTTGAGCAGGCTACCTCTGCATTCAGAGAGGAGATTGAAATACTTAAAGCACTGTTTACAGATTATGACTTAGCTCCATTCCTTAATACGAAATGTGACCCTGTTGAAAGATATAAATTACTTTCCAAAGCCGCTGAGTATGTCTTTACATCAGCACAGGTCTTGCAGACAGAAGGAAACGGAAAAACTAATCAGGTCTCGTTTAAGACATATTTCTTAAAGTCTGTTAAGAGAATGAGAAGTGCTTTTGATATTTGCCAACCTTCTGGGAATCTGGGCGAAGAAGAATCTGCGCTTGCACAGTGCTTTATGGCTATAGCAGGTTTCGTTCGTAAAATGAGCGGAACCAGCGATGTTGATGCTGAAACTATGAATCTTGTGGTATCAAAGATGGTTGAAGAGGCATTAAAATACAATAAGGTAGAAAGTGTTCTTGAAAGTGGCGAGGAAGAAGATATCTTCTCTCCTGAATACTTTGAAAAATTATCAGATGTAGAAATGCCTGCTACAAAGTTAGAATTACTTATCAAAATGCTCCGTAAGCAAATAAAGGAATATGGCAGGGTCAACCAATTAGCAGCGAAATCTTTCCAAGAAATGATTGAAAAGACTATTGATGAGTACCATGAAAGACGTAAGCACCTTACTGCTGAAGAAGCCGGGGCGACACAGGAAGCTGCCTCAGAAGATATTATTAAGGCTGCAACTGAACAAGCTTTAGTGATACTTCGTCAGATGAACGAAAATCGTGAGAGTTTCCGTAAAATAGGATTAACCTTTGAAGAAAAGGCATTCTATGATATTTTGATTGCTCTTCGTGACCAGTATAAGTTTGAATATGGCATTGACAAAGAAGTTAACGGTGTTGTGATAAACGATAAATGCAAGACACTTGCTAAAAAAGTTAAGGAAATAATAGATACCGAGTCTTCATTTGTGGACTGGCTCAACAATCAGAATGTGCGTAATCAGTTAAAATTAAAGATAAAGATTTGTTTGGTTAAGAACGGCTATCCGCCACAGTATAGTCCTGAAGTGTTCACAAAGGTTATGGAGCAGGTAGAAAATTTTGAGGAGCATTCTGAAACAACTCCAGAAAGTTAGGTTATTCCTTTTTCTTATTGCTTCTATGTGAAGAACTATGATGTTTGCTGAGAATAGTGCCCTATATGGTAGAAAGAAGGATGGTGAATAACATGGGAAGTATTGTTTTAGAATTACAGAATGAAATTGTGTCATCAAATTGCGATGTTGTTAATATATTACGCAAAGCACATTTGATTGCATCAAAATTAAAGCTTGCTGATTTTGATCAATGGATTAAACACGAATTAAATGGTTATCCTGACGAAGAATCTTGCCCTGAGTACAGAAAGGTTCGTGGAAGTTTAAAAGCTTTCAATCCTTATCGCGGTTGGATTCCAACCTCAATACAGGATAATGAATACGAAAAAAAGATTTGTGAAAGAAAGTTAGTAAATTCAATTTCTGAAATCATTTCTTTATGTCAGTCCTCAGGAAATGTATTAACTTTAGATTTTTCAGGCGAACAACTTGCATTGTTTGATAAAATGGCTGATTCGCTACCTCCAATGGATTATGCATTACATGTACCTACAACTGCAGTTAAAGACATTGAAGAAAAAGTCAAAAATACTATTTTAGAATGGACATTGAAATTAGAATCGGAAGGTATTGTAGGGGAAAATATGGTTTTCTCTGAGAATGAAAAAGAATCCGCAGTGAACATGCCGCAAACCGTGAATAATTATTACGGGAATACAAGTGTGATCAATTCGCCATCCGATAATGTACAGATAGTGTCTGGAAGTGAGAATACAGTTACATTTTCCTATGATAAAGTTAAGGATGTAGTTGATGCCGTTGAAAAAAGTATTAGTGAATCTGATTTATCAAAAGAGGATATAGAAACAGCAACAGAATTATTAGCTGACATCAAATTAAAAATTGAAGAAGAGAAGAAACCGCATATTTTAAAATCAGCATTGGTCGGACTAAAAGACTTTTTAATCAATACAGGTGCCGGCGTTACTGCAGGGGTAATACAAGCTAAAATACAAGGTTTGTTCTAAAAAATCTCCCATACCATTTCGTTACTTGAGAATAATAAAACGACCATACAGAGTATTTCTACTCATGTATGGTCGTTATTTCTTATGTTCCCGCTTAAAGGCTTTCGTCGGTTTTCTTTTAATCCCTTACTGAACGCCCCTTTAGAGTTACACTTATTTTTTGATTGTAGAGCTTCATTAACTATATCTATAACTTTGCTTTCAATACTCTTCTGTTCAGTAGTCAATTTATGAAACGGTGACGCTTTAAATAAAGCTGAGTCGCGAATAATTCCTTCTTCTGGAAATAAATCTGGATCCATGTCATGAAGCTGAACCCATATTCCAGAAAAAATACGTTCAAACTCTTCTTCAGGATAATATTCACCCTGAGGATTGGTTCTACGATTAGTAACTTCATTAATTGAATCGACGCTTAACAAGTACTGCATAAAGCGATTTTCAACATCTAGAGTAAGTGATTTATTAAAATGCTCATTAGCAATAATATACTGTTTTACTTTACCTTCAGACAGTTTCTCCCAATCATCTCTGATTTTAGTATCAGAATTCAGATGCTGTTTTGTTCTTTCCTCAATATTGTTAGTTTCACCAACATAAACTGTATATTTTTCGTATTCTTTTTTATGAACAATATAAACAGTTGGAAATTTCAGCAAGTAATGCTTCAAAACCTGAATAGTTTGGTTATCAAGATCACTTCTTTTATACTTTAGATTTTCATTAATGCTATGTTCTAGTTCATTGTCTTTGAAAACCTTATAAGGTAAATCAACAATTATGGACTTAGGCGGAACAATAGCTTTCATCATGATTCAATGATAACTATTTGATAAGAAATATTCCATTAATAAAAACTACTAAGAGTGGCAAATTTACAAATGTTTTTTCGAATTGAATACTTTTATTTTAGCAGTATAAATTTTTGACTATAAAATTTAATTGTCGTATCAAAACTGTTTCATTAACGCAATAATTTTGATACGCTTGCGTACTATCTATATAAATTAGATTTAATATACAAACAAAGTTGTGCAATAAAGCAATATTTGGTAACATAAAGTATAGGAGTCTTCCTACGTTGAAAGTCGGCTTCATGCCGTCGGTTGATTTACTCACCTTAGGCGTTGTGTGGGCTCCTTTATTTGTTGACTTTCAACCAGCAATCAATATTTAGAGGCTTGCGCTTTGTATGGTAATTTTCCGAATTTTTATAATGCGCTGTATCATACAGGTCAAGCACAAGAGGAATTTTATTATTATCTACTATAAACTACGAAAATATAGACAATGATCATTTTCTTCATGCGCAAGAAAAACAAGCTATAGAACTCATAGAAAAGTGGAAATCTGAAAGCAAGAGTAATTAAGAGTGTATACAGTTCTGCCTGAAATTCCTTACAATGCTGTAATGGGAATTCATACAGAACTACAAACTACCGTACTTTGCGCCAACGCAATCTATCGTCGTTCGCGCCTAGTTTACACATCATAAGAGTTCCTCGTATAGTCACTCCTTGTTGTCCGGAAGTAGAGCAGAAGCTTCCCGGGTGTACTAGAGGAAGTTGCTGTTGTTGAGGCTGCTGTTGAGATAGTTGCTGAGGCTGTTGCTGAGGAACAGGAGCTGGTTGTTGGGTAGGTGCTGGTGCCGGCTGCTGAACTGGTTCTTGGACAGGTTGTTGATTCTCTTGCTGTTCTTCTGCGTTCCTATTTTCAGATTGTGTAGAATTTGAATTGGAACTATCTACAGATGATTTGTTTGTTGAATTCTTTTTTGTGCCTGTTTTGTTAGTGTTAGTTTGATTTTTATTGTCAGAATCCCCATTTGAAGACGACTTTGGTTTATTTTTATTATTATCTTTGGAACCCTTGGATTTGCTATCTTTATCTTTTTGGGAAAAAATTGAATCCTTTTCAATTTCGCAAGACAAGTCATTCTTTTTTACGGAACAGATTTCGTCAGAGTAATGATTTATGGCAAATTCTATTTCTGTTTCATCAAACTTAAGGTCTTCAAGTTTTGACTTTGCG
The DNA here is from genome assembly GCF_055326835.1 of Gardnerella sp. C0684A1. NCBI lineage: Bacteria > Bacillati > Actinomycetota > Actinomycetes > Bifidobacteriales > Bifidobacteriaceae > Gardnerella > Gardnerella sp. C0684A1. The sequence continues at coordinate 103,887 of NZ_JBLTSX010000003.1, forward strand.
TCTTCTTCAGTTAAATTATTATCATCTTCTACGAGTAGCCTTAATTTTCTTACTGCCACATTGTTGAAATCGTAAGTGTCGTCTAAATAATTTATAGCAGATTCGGAATCTTTCGCGGAGCATCCGGAAGTTGTCATCTTTTTCTTAATAACGTTCAAGGACAAAAAGTCGTCAACTACATAGTTTTTTGCTATATTTTTACATTCTGATGCACTTAAATTGGTTTTAGTGTTGTTTGGTTTATTTTGCTGAATCGAGCCTATGACACCAGCTACTAAAAAGATTATTAATATAGTTAAGAGTATATGTTTAAGTTTTTTAGATTTTGTATTTTTTGGATTTTTTGCATTATTTGGCTTGTGAGACATGTTGATCTGATTCTTATCATATGATGTAGCGCTGTTATTTATAATTTGAGTTTTTTGTACGTCACTATTTCTGTCAGAAACATCATTGTTATTCATAGAATATCTTTCTCTGCTGTAAATACTTGATATATCTTATTACCGTCTTTATGAGTACTGTTACAGTTTAAACGCATTTTGCTTATTTTGTGAATAGAATTTATGTTAAATATTTTCTATTCTTCAAATTAGAAAAATTGTAAGCTTATGAAGATTAAATGCGTATCAAAACTGTTTCCTTAACGCAACAATTTTGATACACTTACGTTATGTCTATTTTTGTGAATGATACTCTTCTTACATGTTAAACACCTACATCTTCTTGACTTGCGTAAGAGTTATATGTTGCTCTCAGCAAGCTAGTATTTGTTCTATAAACTGACTTAACTGGATACGAACAAGATCTAAATTAAGGAATAACAATAACCAAGAATCACAATAACAATGTTGTTGATGTATAATCGCTTTTGATAGAGTTTCCCGCATATGCGGGGGTGATCCTTCTGTGTTTCGTGTTCTATCGTCTTTCTCGCATTGGCGAGGCAATTATTTGAGCTTCAAATGCATGCAATACGTTTGAAGCTCAAATAGTTTAGTAATAAATATGCAACACATCCTTTCTTAAAGCTCTTATTAAGAGTATATTTGCCATTATTTAATAATCATTGTGGATTAGGAAAAATGGAAAGACGGTAACCATGAGTTGTAATCACGTTGTTAATCCTGAATTATGGGGCAAAAAGAGAGAAGTTAATGGTACTATGCAATGGCTTCCTCTTGCTCAACACCTTGAAGATACTGGAAATGTTATTGGTCAATTATGGGATCATTGGCTTAGTGATGGTCAGCAAAGATTGATTGAATCCTCATTGAGCAAACATGTTGATGCAAGAAAATTATCTCAATTTTTAGGATGCATACATGATATCGGTAAAGCTACTCCCGTTTTTCAGTTTCGCAAATCGTATTCAAATTCAGAAGATTTAGATATTGCGTTAAAAAATAAGTTAGCTGCTGTTGGTTTTACAAATATTGATTATTTTATTGATAATGCAGAAGATTGCTCGAGTAGTCATCACACTATAACTGGTCAAGCTATTCTTTCTAATGCTGGAGTTCCTGAAGGAATTTGTGCAATCGTTGGCGCTCATCACGGTAAGCCTTTAGATGATGATTTTGTTTATAAAAATAACGAATCTGCGTATTCTGACCATTACTATCAAAGTGAAATTGAGAGTGAAAATAGTAAATTATGGAAAAAATTGCAGAATGATATTTTGGATTGGGCTTTAGAAAGAAATGATTTTTCTAATGTAGATGATCTTCCAGAAATAAGTGAGCCAGCACAAGTTTTATTGTGTGGTTTAGTAATTATGGCTGATTGGATTGCTAGTAATGAACACTATTTTCCGCTTATTCAAATAGAAAAAGATTTAATAGAAAATCAGGAAGAAAGATATAGAAAAGGTTGGGAAAAGTGGTTGCAACATGGTTCTAAAGACGTATGGGAATCATTAAATTGTTATAGCGATGTTTCGCAAATATACAAACATCGTTTTGGTTTCTTGCCAAATAATATTCAGTCAGCGTTGTACAACGTTATTTCTAATTGCGAAGAACCTGGAATTTTTATTCTTGAATCTGCAATGGGTTCAGGAAAAACAGAAGCTTCTTTAGTTGCTGCTGAGCAATTGGCAAATCTAACTGGAAGAAGCGGAGTATTCTTCGGTCTTCCTACTCAAGCAACTTCTAACGGAATGTTTAGACGAGTTGAGGATTGGCTTAAAAGTGTGAATCGTGATTTTCAGGGTGAAATCGGTTTACGTTTAGTTCATGGTAAAGCTGAACTGAATGCAGATTATGCGCATTTACCGCATGGAATGCAAAATATGAATGATGGTTCTGAGAGTAAATCTAGTAATAATGATGCGAATAATAATGGAGTAATACTTAATGATTGGTTTACTGGGCGAAAAACCGCAATGTTGGATGACTTTGTGGTTGGTACAGTAGATCAATTTTTGTTAGCTTCGTTAAAGCAAAAACATCTTATGCTTCGTCATTTGGGATTAAGTAAAAAAGTTGTAATTATTGACGAAGTGCATGCTTATGACGCTTATATGAATAAGTATCTTGAAGAATCTCTTACTTGGATGGCAGCATACGGCGTTCCTGTTGTGTTACTTTCTGCTACTTTACCTGCTAAGCGTAGAAAAGAACTTATAAAAGCCTATATGTGTGGGTTGTTGGGGTTTAATTGGAGAGAATGCGATAAATCTAATGTTGATTTTGAAACAAATAATTATCCTTTAATCACATACAGTGATAAAAACTGTGTAAAACAAAAATTTATTGAAAATGATGTTAGTGATAATAAATCTATTTCTGTAAGAAAAATAACAGACGATAACTTACATGAATCATTTGTTAGTGAGCTTAAATCTTTGCTAAACAATGGTGGTATTGCTGGAATTATAGTAAACACAGTTAAAAGAGCTCAGGAAATTTATAATGCATGCGTTGATGAGTTTAATGATGACGAAGTTATACTTATTCATTCGCAATTTATTGCTACAGATAGAGTTAGAAAAGAACAACAGATTTGCAATATGATAGGCAAGAATGCTCATAGACCTGCTCGTGCAATAATTATCGGTACGCAGGTATTAGAACAGTCGCTTGATATTGATTTTGATGTTTTATTTACTGATCTTGCTCCTATAGATTTATTACTTCAGCGTGCTGGTAGATTACACAGGCATACGATAGAACGCCCGGAAACTTTCACAGAGCCAATTTTATATGTGTTGGGAACCAGTGAGTGTTATGAATTTGATAAAGGTTCAGAGTCTATTTACAGTAAATATTTACTTATGAGAACTCAATATTATTTGCCTGATGTTATAAATATGCCTCAAGATATTTCTCGATTAGTGCAAATAGTTTATGGAGATAATCCTTTAGAGTTACAAGAAGATTTGAAAGATGCGTATACTGCTGCAAGAAGAGAACATGATTCAGTAAGAAATAGTAATGAAAGTGCTGCAAAAACATACAGAATTGAAAATCCAAAATCAGAAATCGGTAAAAGATCTATTGTTGGTTTGTTGAAAAATTCAATTACAAATGAATCTGATGAATTTGCATGTGCTCAAGTTCGCAATAGCGGCGAATCTATAGAAGTTATTGCTGTGAAAAAAGTTGGATCTGGCTATGGAACTTTCCATGATTGTGAAGATATTTCGCAAAATATTGATGATTCAGAAGTTGCAATGAGACTTGCTCAAGAAACAGTAAGACTGCCTTGGATGTTTGTGTCGAACAGTAATCGCTTTGAAGAAACAATTAAAGAGTTAGAAAGAATACGAAAGCAAAAACAGTTCCAAAACTGGGATAATCAGCCTTGGTTGCGAGGTTCTTTGGTGCTGCTATTCGATGAAAATAATATTTGCGAATTATCGAAATACAGAGTTGCTTATTCTGAAAAAAGTGGTATTGTATGTATAAAGAGTTCGGAAGAAGACAGAAAGGAATAAAAGGTGAGCAGGTTTAATCTACTAGATGAGCCTTGGATTTCCGTCATTGTAGACGAAAAAGGCCACAATAAGCTCGTATCAATGACAGATGTGTTTAAGCATGCATCTGAATATAAAGCTCTTGCTGGCGATATGAAAACTCAGGACTTTGCATTGCTTCGTGTTTTGCTTGCTGCGCTTCATACTGTTTTTTCTAGGTACGATATTCAGGGAAATTCTCGCGAATTTGATTCAGGTGAAGATAATGAAGATGATTTCAATGAAGAAACAATGGATATTTGGCGCGAAGTTTGGAATTCAAAAAAGTTTCCAGATGCAGTTTTCAAATATTTAGAACAATGGCATGATCATTTCTACCTTTTTGATGACAAATATCCATTTTTCCAAGTACTTAAACAGGATATCGATAGTAAAAAACTAGGCGGTAAATCTCCTAGTGAGATATCTGGTAAAAATATAAATCGATTGATTTCTGAAAGTAACAATAAAATAGCTGTATTTTCTCCAAAAGATAATGTTGATAACAACAAATCATCACTTACGCAGCCGCAATTAGCAAGATGGATTATTACGTTACAGTCATACGCTGGATTGGCGGATAAGACCATTTTTGGTACGGAAAAATATAAAGCTTCTAAAGGTTGGCTTTTTGATCTCGGCGGTATTGAGATAGTAGGATCCAATTTATTTGAAACTCTTATGCTCAACTGTGTGCTTGTTGGTGAAATGCAATCTCCTGAGAAAAGGCAAAAGCCATGTTGGGAATATTCAGGAACAGAAAATATTGAAAATTCATTTTACGAAACATTTATTGACAATATTTCCCAGCTTTATACTCGATGGAGTAGGGCAATATATATAAATCCTGATATTGATATTGACAAGCCAATATCGGTTTCTATAGTGAAACTTCCTGATATTAATCATAAAAATGCTTTTATTGAACCAATGACAGTATGGCAATATAACAAGGAAGGTGAAAACAAGGACAAATACACTCCAAGAAAGCATAGAACAGAAGAAGCTATGTGGAGATCATTTGGACTCCTTACATCGCAAGAATTATATGATGGAAGCGTAAAAAATCACAAACCAGGAATTATGGAATGGCTTAACAAAATTAAACATGATATTACTGGTTCTTCTATTTCACTGCAAGCCATAAGTATGAAAGATGACGGCAATGCTACATCTTGGGTTCCTACAGATGAAATATGCGATACTCTGTATATTGATGAAGTCGTAGTAACTGATAATGCTGACGATGGATGGGTATACAGAATTAACAATGAAGTTGAGTATACAAGATCTGCCATAGGATTCATTTACAAGCAATTTCTTCTAGACATATGTGAAATACGCAATAGAAATAAAGATGATGCAACTAAATATTCTGCTAAGTACATTAGTCAGGCTTATTTCTTAGTTGATCAACCGTTTAGAGAATGGTTAGCAAATATTAAACCAAAAGATTCAATGAATGAACGTTGTACTCAATGGAGAAATACTTTGCATAACATACTCATAGATGAGGCAAAAGGAATGCTAGAAAATGCAACATTGCGCGATTTTACAGGTAGACCATCTGATCAAAGCGAGAAAGAATCTACAAAAAATATAGTTACAGCTTACAACATTTTTACTAGTCGATTAAAAAAATTATCAGGAAAATAAAAGACACAGAAAGGAGGCTATTATGGCTGAAAATCAAAGCAAATCTGTTGAAGTATCAAGCGCTGTCAGTAAAATCATAAATCAATTCTTGAACGGCTCAGATATTTCATCGAGACGAGCTATGCTTGCTCAACTACGCCACACAATCGGTAAGCCATTAAGTCAGTCAATAGAAATATGGCCATGGATATTAAACAATGTGCCAGAAAGCTTCATAGATAAATATGGCGAAGTTAGCTACCAATTGCGAGCTGTTATAAACACTTTGCAAATTTACGCATTGTATGAACAAGGTGTTGTAGAAAAATCAAGTTATAAAGATTTGAACAAATCTGAAGATTCAGAAAATGAAAAATCTTATAACAATATGGGAACAGCTTTAAGAACACTAAGAAGTGATGAAGGCGTACGTGGAGCTATGGATAGGCGCTTTAGTGTTATGATCACTGCAAGCGATTACGAAAGTTTTTACTACTACCTTCGTCAACTAGTTCGACTACTAAAAAGCAGAACAAAAGAAAACCAACAAGCGATTGATTATTCTAAACTAGCTCACGATTTGTATTTGCTTCAGTTTGAAGATTCAGAAAAAGTAAGACTTTCCTGGGCACAAGAATATTATCGCTTCAGCTAGTAACAATAACTTTTTAGTAACATCGCATATTTTTAAAATTACATATTTCAAAAACAACGTTATTAAACATTTAGAAAGGTATAACCATGAACGCTCATTTATTCTTAGATATTCAAGCAATCCAAACTGTTCCACCATGCAATATTAATCGCGATGATGCAGGCAGTCCAAAAACTGCTCAATATGGCGGTGTAACTAGAACCAGAATAAGTTCTCAATGCTGGAAGCACTCAATGCGTGAATACTTCAAAGAGCACAGCGGAGACTCTAATGTTGGAATACGAAGCAAAAATATTGTTAAATACGTTGCCGATAAAATCATTACGTTAAAACCAGAATTATCTGAACAAGAAGCATTAGATTTAGCAGATAAAACGTTAAATACTGCTGGCGTTAAAACTAAAACCGATAAGGGAGAAACAGTTCCTACAGCAAAAGCTTTATTCTTCTTAGGAGAGACTCAAGCAAATTCTCTAGCTCAAGCAGCAATCAATAATGTTACTGACAAGAAGCAACTGCAAGAAATCTTGAAAGATAATCCACCGATTGATATTGCGTTATTCGGTCGCATGCTTGCAGACGACCCATCGCTTAATGAGGACGCTTCTTCACAAGTTGCTCACGCAATTTCCACTCACGCTGTTCGTGCTGAATTTGATTACTATACTGCTGTTGATGACTTATCTACTGAGGATAATGCTGGAGCTGGAATGCTTGGAACAATAGAATTTAATTCTTCAACGCTTTATCGTTATGCAAATGTTGCAGTACATGAATTTAGCCATCAGTTGAGTGATAACAAAGAATCTACAATTAATGCTCTTAGACTTTTTATTGAAGCTTTCGCTAACGCAATGCCTACTGGAAAAGCAAATACTTTTGCTAACCAAACTTTGCCGCAAATGCTGGTGGTAACTTTAAGAGATGACAGGCCAGTGAACTTAGTTAGTGCATTTGAAGATCCAGTAAAATCTAAAGACGGATATGTATCAAAGTCTATAGATAAGCTATCTCAAGAATACGAGAAAGTTCAAAAATTCGTCCATAAGCCACTTGCATCATTCTATGTAACAATGGATTCTTCAAATGAGAATCTTAAATTAGGAGTGGAAGAACAAAGTATGCAGCAATTATTGGATGATTTTTCTTCTAAAGTCCCCGAATTTCTTCAGTAAATTCCTTAATAAATAACACTTATTAGTTGATATTTAGTGTTTAACAGTTAGGAATCTTATGAAAAGTTTATTACTGAAGTTTTCTGGACCGTTGCAATCATGGGGTACAGATTCTCATTTTGAGACTCGTCACACAGACTACTATCCATCTAAAAGTGCGGTAGTAGGTATGATTGCTGCAGCTTTTGGATACAGAAGAAGTGCAGATTGTGGTGAGGAGATTGCAAAGCTTAATGATTTGGATTTTGCAGTACGAATAGATCAGCAAGGTAATTTGCTTAGAGATTATCATATTGCTGCAAAATATAAGCCTAATGGTGATTTTGAAAAAAATTACGTTACAAATCGTTACTATCTAGAAGATGCAATATTCCTAGTTGCAATAGGATCCGACAATGAGCAACTTATTTACAGTATTAACGATGCGTTGCACTCGCCGTATTTTCAATCTAGTTTAGGTAGAAGATCGCTGCCTCCTACAGCTGATTTTATTCTAGGCGTAGAAGATTGCGGAGTAATTCAGGCTCTATTAACACATGAGTGGCTTGCAAACAAGTGGTCTAAAAAAAGATTTAATACTTCTAGACTATCTGAAGCATCAGAGTCTTCTAATGAATCATGCAATGAAGTATTTATATCCTTATACGCTGATTCTGATTTAGTAGATAAAGCTGCAGCAGAATTAGTTAAAGACGATACTAGTGCTTATAAAATTCAGGAATCAGTTCGTAGATTGCGCAAGGATTTTGTTAATTCTTTCTCTAACAAGGAAAGAAAATTCGGATTCCGTTACGAGTCAAAAATGGAAATACCTATTAAGAGAATTCTCCACAATAATTCGGATTCGGAAGGTATTTCATCAGATAGTAAGCATGTTAAATCTACTGGAGATTTTATTGCTGAGCATGATGCTTTTTCTGGATTGGAGTCTTAAATGTCTTATTTAAGCAGAGTTGAAATTGATTATAAAAAGCCCTCATCATTGAGAGATCTTAAATCTGTCGGAGCTTTCCACAATTGGGTTGAGCAAAGTTTTCCCGACGAATGGGAGAATCATGAAAGAAGCCGAAAACTATGGAGAGTTGATGTTCTGCATGGAAAATATTACTTGCTTATTGTAAGTGATTCTGAACCAGATTTGCAACGTCTAGAGATGTATGGTGTTTCCGGAACAGCGTCAAGTAAAACTTATGATAAGTTTTTAGGATCACTGATGAATGGCATGAGAATGCAATTTCGTGTGACACTTAACCCTGTTGTCTCTATTTCTGATACTTCTGAAACTCGCACTACTAGAGGTAGGGTAGTACCACATATTACTTATGATCAGCAGATGAATTTTTTGCTTAATCGCGCACAAAAATTAGGTTTTTCGTTGAACGAAAATGAATTCGCTATTGTTGAACGCGGATATAGCTTATTTACAAAGTCAGAAAAACCTATTCGATTAAGTAAAGCTGTTTATCAAGGTATTTTAACAATTAGTGATGCAGACATCATGCGTAAAACACTGTTAGAAGGAATTGGCAAAAAGAAAGCGTATGGCTTTGGAATGATGACAGTAATTCCTTTAAACAATTAAATGAATTACGCTATTTTATTAAAGGCTGTAACAGTATGAAAAAGAAATTCGGTGCCAAAAAAGCTGAAATACCAGAGCTTCCACGTATAAGCGACAGAGTGAGTTTTATATATGTAGAGCATGCGAAAATTAATCGTCTTGATAGTGCTGTTACAGTCTTTGATGCAAATGGAACTATAAGAGTTCCTGCTGCAATGATTGGCGTTTTACTTTTAGGTCCTGGCACTGAGATTACTCACAGAGCTACGGAATTACTTGGAGATGTTGGCGCAAGCATAGTTTGGGTTGGCGAGCATGGTGTTCGCAATTACGCTCATGGTAGAGCATTGTCAAGAAGCTCAAGATTATTGGAAAAACAAGCAAAACTTGTTACTAATAGTAGATCAAGATTGAACGTTGCGAGAAAAATGTATCAAATGCGTTTCCCTAATGAAAATATATCGTCATACACTATGCAACAATTAAGAGGTAGAGAAGGAGCTCGCGTAAGAAGCATATATAGGGAGATGTCTAATAAATACAATGTCCAATGGAATGGTCGCGATTATAAAGTCGATGATTTTGAAAGTGGCACTGTTGTCAATCAAGCATTATCTGTAGGCAATGTATGCCTTTACGGTTTAGTACATAGCATAATATCTGCTTTAGGTTTAGCACCTGGATTAGGTTTCGTACATACTGGACATGATCTTTCTCTTGTATACGATATTGCAGACTTATATAAAGCTGAATTAACCATTCCTGCATCTTTTGAAATTGCTGCTCAGTGTGAATCCGACGATGACATTGAACAGTTAATGCGTTTGAAGATGCGCGACTGCTTCGCAAATTGCAACATAATGTCACGTATTGTTGATGATATACAAGATATTCTTGAAATTCCTGTTGATGAGCAAATTACAGTAGATGTAATACATCTTTGGGATGATAAAGAACGTTTGGTAGCTTCTGGTGTAAATTACAGTGAGGTAAATTGAGATGCCGTTAACTGTGATTACAATGACGAACTGTCCACTATCTTTAAGAGGTGATTTAACTAAGTGGATGCAAGAAATAGCATCAGGAGTTTACGTCGGCAATTTTAATAGTCGAGTTCGAGAAGAATTATGGAAGCGCATAGAAGATAGTGTTGGCAACGGTGCTGTAACAATGAGCTTTTCTTCACAAAATGAAATTGGCTACGATTTTAAGACTATCCATTCGCATCGTGAAGTGGTTTATTCAGATGGATTACCTCTGGTACGTATTCCAACAGTTGATACATTAGAAAACGATATTAAACATGGATTTAGCGATGCAGCACATTTTCATAATGCAAAGAAATTTTCAAATATAAGTCATAAAAATATTAATAATACTCCTTCTAGCACAATTGAAAATAATCTTGCTAATGAAAATATTAGTTATCTAAGTTATGATAATGCTTCTCAAACTGCAAAATTTACTACGGATAATGAAGAGATAACTTGTACCGATTACTGGAAGGATTTTATAGGTAAAATAGATAAAAATTTTGTTGTAATAGATTGCGAAACTACAGGTTTAAATAGCAAAATTGATAAAATTATCGAAATTGGAGCCGTTAAGTTCATTGATGGGAAAATTGAAGAATTCCAGAAATTAATAAATATTAATTGCGATAGCGTTAGTAATTTTAACAAAAATAATTTTATTCCTAATGAAATTATTGAGCTAACTGGTATTACATCCGGCATGCTTGAATCTTATGGTGTCAGATTAGATTTAGCATTAAAAGAATTTATTGATTTTGTCGAAAAATTACCTGTACTTGGATATAACGTACAATTTGATATGTCATTTTTAAATTCTGCTTTATCTTCATTAGATAAAAGATTTGATCATTCTCTTTCAATTAACAAAATTTTTGATATTTCTCGTTTTGTAAAGAAAGAAAAGAAATTTTTAAAAAACTACCAATTAAAAACAGTGCTGCACGAATACAACATTGCTGAATCTGTTCCACATAGAGCTCTTCTGGATGCTAGACTAACAGCGCATCTTGTTTTTAATTTGACAGAATTGTTAAAATTTCTTGCATAATAGTAGAATTGAAAGTGATGCGCAATAATGATAGCTTTGAAAAGTAAATAATTTTTGCTGTTTAATCTTGGAAAAATAGCTATTTTATTGGGATTTTTAAGTGTCTTTCCCGCATACGCGGGGGTGATCCCACGCATAAAGAGTTCGTAACTTTTCTCATACCGTCTTTCCCGCATACGCGGGGGTGATCCTCTTCTCCCACGCGCCCTACTCATTAGAGCCACGTCTTTCCCGCATACGCGGGGGTGATCCTAAAAATGGTACTAATGATTCAAGCTCAGGATTGTCTTTCCCGCATACGCGGGGGTGATCCTACTACAGCGGCATCAATGAGCTAGCCCCCTATGTCTTTCCCGCATACGCGGGGGTGATCCTGACATTCACTTTATGCGTGCTTTATGCAAAAAGTCTTTCCCGCATACGCGGGGGTGATCCCCAAGAGTCACTTTAGTATCATCAACGGAATCTGTCTTTCCCGCATACGCGGGGGTGATCCCTAACGCGCTTCGTAAACGTTTCACTCTTGTTAGTCTTTCCCGCATACGCGGGGGTGATCCCATCAAGGTAACATCTTGCATCCTGATAGCGTAGTCTTTCCCGCATACGCGGGGGTGATCCCTTAACTGTTTTATCCGGAACCTTACTAGCTTTGTCTTTCCCGCATACGCGGGGGTGATCCTTATGGCAATACCGTGCAGGAAATTTTGCCTAAGTCTTTCCCGCATACGCGGGGGTGATCCTTTTTCTCGTATCGTTTGTATTTATATTTCGCCGTCTTTCCCGCATACGCGGGGGTGATCCTATTGCAGGTGGTATCAGTGCGCTTGTGAATGGGTCTTTCCCGCATACGCGGGGGTGATCCCCAATGATCTATGCGCGATACGTACCCTACGGCGTCTTTCCCGCATACGCGGGGGTGATCCCTCTTTAATTGCCTCTGTGTGATCGCGTAATTCGTCTTTCCCGCATACGCAGGGCGAGACAACCTGCTTGAGCGCAGCACAATGCGCGCGAAAGCACCTTGGAACGCCGAGCTTGCTCAAAGTTGAAAGCACAGTGTGCTTTCAACGCAAGCGAGGACTGACTTCGTCAAAAAACGAAGTCAGCAACACCAAATAGTCTTTCCCGCATACGCGGGGGTGATCCTACGCAGTGGTAATCCTTGAAGCGCAATAAGTAAATAAAGAGTCCCGAACAGACCAAGTGTCCGGGACTCACTATCCACTATACTGCAGACTCATTATGAAATTGGATACAATATTATCAGCCATACTCTCACTCGTTATTATCGCTGGAATATTGTGTCATTTTTCACCTTGGCTCACATGCTTTCCCGCATACGCTGATGCTATCCTGGAAATGCGTTTATCAAAAAGAAAAAGCTTAGCGTGTTGTTACTGCGTATAATTATATAAAAGATAAGAGAGGAGTGAGAAGCTGATTAACATGCAGAAAATTTATTATGACATGGCTGAGAAACTCCGTCCTTATGCCGAGCCATACATGGATAAACTTTGCAAAGAAGCTGCTAGTAATGCTACATGCGCAGGAGAGCCTTATGAAGCGTTAGCAGATTACTTAAGCTTTGCATGGGAACACCAAAATACTCCTCGCAAACTTATTATTGAAGCATACAATCTTATCGACGATGACTATCTTGATTCATATAACGAAATGGTAGATAAACTAGGGATTCCACGTCGTCAACATTCTGCAGATTACGACGCAGATGAATAAATCTTATATTAAAAAACACTTAAAATGAAGATTGCGAAGCTTGTGAACATTCTAGAGCATAAGCCAAGATCTAAACACTGTTAAAAACTCAGCTAACGAACTGAGAAAGTAACGCTAATAAGCACAACACCGTTAAAAACTCAGCTAACCAACTGAGAAAGTAACGCTAATAAGCACAACACCGTTAAAAACTCAGCTAACCAACTGAGAAAGTAACACTTGCGCTCGCAAATGCTCCAATCCATACTCATAACAAACAACCAACGCGCGCAAGCGGCACCAAACGACACGCCAAATAGGCGAGGGCTTGCATTTGAGAATATTTAGGGTATAGTAGTTACTCGTGCTTCGGCGCTGACATTGTTAGCAAGAATGCATCGCGGACATAGCTTAGTTGGTAAAGCGCAACCTTGCCAAGGTTGAGACCGCGGGTTCGAGTCCCGTTGTCCGCTCTAGGTCCGATGAGTTATTCGACCTTACGGTGGGTTAGCCAAGCGGTTAGGCAGCGGCCTGCAAAGCCGTATAGATGAGTTCGACTCTCGTACCCACCTCGATTAAGCGGGTTAGCTTAATACACAACCGGGCGGTTGGCGCAGTGGTAGCGCACTTCCCTGACACGGAAGGGGTCACAAGTTCGAACCTTGTATCGCCCACTCGAAAGGATTGCCTTTCACGCATAATTAAAAAAATTTTGGGTGATTGGCGCAGCGGCTAGCGCACTTCCTTCACACGGAAGGGGTCATAGGTTCGATTCCTATATCACCCACAATATGTTCGCAGTGTAGAAGCACTGCGTTTTTTGTTATCTGGCTATTATTTATTCCATGTTGTCTACTGTTAGTCTTTAACTTGCAGATTGAAAATTTGGAAACATTGCAATCATATAATAGCAAAATAAGTAATATCTCATATAAATTAGTTATTTCTTCACAAAAACACACATAATAATGTTCATTTTGCGTTCATTTAATATCGTGCTATACTCAGCATCGTACAAGTGAAAATTGCAGGGGTACTGGAAACAGTTGAGAAACACCCTTTGAACCTGTTTTGTTAAGACATGCGTAGGGAGCAATTACAGTAAGTGATTTCTTTCTATCACGATTTTCGTGATATCTTGCGTTGCCACAAAGTAGTAGCAATTACACGAGTATCAACTAAACAATTAAAGAAAAACTAATTAAAGAAAAACTAAAAACATCCTCTCTACATAACCTTTAGGGAGGGAAACTTGTACAACACAAGGAGAAAGACTGCAAAATGATTGATAGCAGCATAAATGCTGAAACTATAGAATCAGCCATAAGCTGGCTTGCAGGATTCACAGAAAAACCAGGCGAACAAGGAGTTACACGTCCTCTTTACACAAAATCCTGGAAACAGGCTCTTTTTGCTCTTCGCCAACGCTTCGAAAAACTCGGCATGACTGTTGAATTCGATTCGATTGGAAATCTAATCGCAACTGTCGAAGGAAGTGAAAAACCAGAAAGCGTAATAGCTTGCGGTTCTCACATTGACACTGTTTCAAGAGGAGGTCGTTTCGACGGCCAACTTGGAATAGTTGCAGCTTATTTGGCAGTTAAAAATTTGCTTACTAGATACGGAAAACCGAAAAAGAGTTTACGCATTATCTGCTTAGCGGAAGAGGAAGGCTCACGTTTCCCATACGTATTCTGGGGTTCAAAGAATTTCTTCGGACTAGCTAAAAAAGAGGATGTAGAAAATATTTGCGACAGCAACGGTGTTCCTTTCGAAACAGCAATGCGTGAAGCTGGGTTCAATTATCAAACAACTCAACCTAAGTTTGCAAATCTTGAAGCTTGGATTGAGTTACACATTGAGCAGGGACCAACGCTTTACAGTAATCATGAAGATTTAGGCATTATTACTAGCATCGCCGGTCAACATCGTTGGGATATCCATCTTAAAGGCGTACAAAATCACGCTGGTACAACCATGATGTCTTACAGGCACGATGCTGTAGATTGCATGTCTCATATAATCACAAAGAATCTTGATAAAGCCAAGCAAGCAGGAGACCCACTGGTACTTACTTTCGGTAGAATCAGCGTAGTTCCAAATCAAGTAAATATTGTTCCTGGAGAAGTTACTTTTTCAATGAACTGCCGTCACACAGACAAAGCTTTTCTTGATAAATTCTTGCAGGAACTCGACGAAGATATTCACAAAACTGCCGACGCTTACGGGATTACAGCGAAGATTGACAAATGGATGTCTGATGATCCTACACCTCTTAGCGATGACATTATAAATCTCTTGAAAGATCAGGCTGATCAGCAAGGTTACGCCTACAGAGTTATGCATTCAGGCGCTGGACAAGATACTCAGATTTTTGCTCCGTTTGTAAAGTCTGGAATGATTTTTGTTCCTTCAAAAGATGGTATTAGCCACGCTCCTGAAGAATACACAGATCCTCAAGATGCGGTTCATGGAGTAAAGCTTTTACGAGACGCTTTGCATAGTTTAGCTTATGAAAACTAAATAAAAAGAACTAACTAAGAACTAACTAAAAACTAAAAATAGAAATTTAGGAAGGACACCAAAAGGCATATATTATGCAAACTTCACTGCTTAATTAATCGCAGCGAAGAAAAGTGAATATCGAATGAGAGTACAACACTTATTCACGAATAAGAGGCTGATACGAAGGGGCGCACCACCACGGGTACGACATCCTTTCGTATCTTTTTTTATTTTTGGACAAAATTGTTATCTTTCTTTCGAAAAACCACGAAACGAAACAAAACCACGAAATCTAATTACAAAACAGCAGAACACATAAGGAGGTGTTGATGAAGAACAGCATACTGTTAAAAGACGAATCAGTGAGTATAGAGCAGCTAAAGCGTTATCGCGAGCGCGGCTACACTAACGAAGATTTACTGCCGAAGCCGCAAGAAAAACGCACAATGAGCGCTCTTAATTTTTGCACTTTGTGGATGCAGTCTGTACACAATATTCCTAATTATGCTGCAGTTGGTGCGTTCCTTTTAATGGGATACTCTCCGATTTACGTAATGATTGGTATCATGCTTGGCGCAATTCTTACAGCAATCGTTATGGTTGCTAACGGTGTTGTAGGTTCCAAATATGGAATACCGTTTTCTATGCATTTGCGTGCAACATACGGAAAAGCAGGCGCTCAACTACCAGGATTCCTTAGGGGAGTAGTCGCCGCAATCTGCTGGTATGGTATTCAAACATATATTGGTGCTAAAGCTTTAGAGATTCTAGTTGGCAAAATTTGCCCTGAGTTTCTTACGTTTGGAAATAAAATACCATTTGTAGGTGCGCACATACCTATTATTATTTCCTTCACAATATTCTGGTTGCTTAATTTGGCAATTGGCTTAGGTGGAGGAAAAACTCTTAATAAGCTAACTGTAGTATTAAGCCCGCTTATTTACGTTGTTTTTGGTTGCATGAGCGTATGGGCTATTAGTTGTGCTGGCGGATTATCTGCAATCATGCAATATCATGCTGCTGTTCAAGCTCCAACTAATTACGGTCTTGGCCTTTTCATGATGATGGTTGTAAATTCTGTGCTAGGCGTGTGGGCTGCCCCTGCCGTTTCTATTGCTGATTTTACGCAAAACGCAAAGTCAACTATGGCTCAGCTAAAAGGTCAAATTGCTAGCTTCTTGCTTAGTTACGCACTTTTTGCTTTTACAAGCGTAGTTATTTTAGTGGGCGGATCGCTTTTTTACCATGAAACCATTACAGACGTGCTTGTTATCATAAACAAGTGGGATAATCTTCCCGCAATTGCAATAGCTACTGGGTTGCTTCTACTCACTACAGTTTGTACAAATGCTACTGGAAATATTGTTCCTGCAGCATACCAGCTAACTGCTTTAGCTCCGCGATTTGTAAATTATAAGCGTGGCGTAATTATTGCAGCTCTTGTAAGCACTGTGTTAATGCCGTGGAAGTTTATGGCTAATATTACTGGCTTCTTGAATCTTATTGGTATGCTTTTAGGTCCTATTGCAGGTGTTCTACTTGCTGACTATTACGTGGTAAAACGTAGAAATATTGATATTGATCAAATTTACTACAGTACAAACAGCTCGTCGAAATCTGCTTATTCTGGAACTAACTGGATATCTTATACTGCTACGATACTTGGGCTTTTATTTGCTCTTTCCGGGCAGATAATTCCGCCACTTTCACCGCTTACTCAAATCTCATGGATTGTGGGATGCGCTGTAGGCTTCGTGTGTCAAATATTACTATCAAAAGTTTTTCAGCCAACAATGGCTAAAGAAAGGAAATAATATGAACTACGATGTAGTAATTACAAATGGTTTGGTTGTATTCGATAATGAAGCAACTAAAGCTGATATAGCAATTAAAGATGGCAAGTTTGCTGCTTTCGGAAGCAACTTTGCAGCAGAGAAAACTATTGACGCAACTGGTTTAATAGTTGTTCCTGGAAAAGTTGATTCTCATGTCCATATTAACGCTCCAGGCGGCGGAGTTCGCGACGATTGGGAAGGTTTCGTAACCGCAACTTCTGCCGGCGCAAAAGGCGGTATTACAACAATGCTGCAAATGCCTTGCAATCAGATTCCTGCAACTACTGATGGAAAATCGTTTGAAGCAGTGCTTGAAGAAGCCGACGGAAAGCTCAAGGTTGATGTTGGTCAAACTGGTGGCTTGGAGCCACAAAATCTAAACGGTGGAATATGCGAGCAAGATAAGCAGGGTGTTGTTAACTACAAAGCATTCCTCGGCACTACTGGCGACAAGGATTTGCAAGTTGATTTGTACAATTGCGATGACTACTCCTTGTACACAGGTATGCAGCAGATTGCTAAAACAGGCAAAATTTTGATTATGCATTGCGAAAACGCTCCTATTACAGATCAGCTTGGAAAGAAAGCTCATCAAATGGGAGCTAGAAAACTTTCTGAGTTTGTAGCAACCAGACCTGTTTTCACTGAAGTTGAAGCTATTGAACGCGCTTGCCTTTTTGCTAAAGAAACTGGATGCAGAATTCATATTGTTCATGTGTCTTCCCCAGAAGGCGCTCAAGCTGTTGCTAATGCTCGTAAGAATGGCGTTGACGTAAGCTGCGAAACTTGCAACCATTACCTGTATTTCGACACTTCTGAGCTTGACGAGATTGGAAATATTGCTAAGTGCACTCCGCCAATTCGTGACAAGGAAAACCAGAATGGCCTGTGGGAAAAGGTTTTCGACGGCTCTATTAACTTCATTGTTTCCGACCATTCTCCAGCTCCTTTGAGTTTGAAGCAAACTGATGATGCTTTCACAGCTTGGGGTGGTATTGGTAGTGTTCAAAATGATGTTGATGTGTTCTTTGATGAGGCTGTGCAAAAGCGCGGAATGTCGTTAACTCAGTTTGTGGCATTGAATTCTAGCAATTCTGCAAAACGCTTTGATTTGAAAGGAAAAGGCAGCATACGTTTGGGTTATGACGCAGACTTGGCATTCATTAAACCAAATGCTCCTTATGTTCTTAAAGCTGAAGATCTTGAGTATCGAAACAAGTTCAGCCCGTACGTTGGTCGCACTATTGGCTGCCAGGTGGTAAGAACTTTGCTTCGCGGTGAAGAAATTTACAGCCAAGAAAATGGCGTTTGCAAAGACTTCAAGGGCAAGTTTATTCTTCATCCAGCTAAGGATTAGGTAGAATCTTTAAACGTAATATTTAAAACTTAAAGCATATATCTGCAGAAAGGAGGTAAGTGTGCTGAAACTTAATCACGATACTGTGGATTATGTTGAGAACGAGAATTTACTTGAACTACTTAAGCGCGAAGGTTACGACAGTACTTTTGTTGCAATAGAAGTTGATGGTGAATTAGTAAAACGCAAAGATTTTGAAACTTTCATAGTTAAAGATAACGCAAAAATTGAAGTATTTAGCATTATGGGAGGAGGATGAATGGAAAGTGACGATATTCGCGCAAAAGTTCTTAAGCGTCAGCTAAAGGAAGATAATGATTTGTTTGCTCAACAATCAGTTTCAATACTTGGCTGTGGCGGTTTAGGATCAAATATTGCGTTAATGCTTGCGCGAGCCGGCGTAAAAAAGTTGTTCATTTACGATTTTGACAGTATAGAGTATTCGAATTTAAACCGTCAAAATTATACGATTAACGAAATTGGACAACACAAAGTATCTGCTACTAAAGCGCGGCTTAATGAAACTTTGCCGTACGTTGAAGTAGAAGCTTTTGTGCAGAAAGTTACGCCGGAATCGTTAGACGAGATTGCTGAACGCTCCGACTTGTTTATTGAAGCATTCGACAATCGAGAATCGAAAGCAATGGTTCTTGACTATTTCATGAATCATCCTAACAAATATGTTATTACTGCTTCTGGCTTATCTGGACTTGGAGATATTAGGAACGTCAAAATTAAGCATATTTCAAACGTGTGCTTAGTGGGTGATTTTAAGTCTTCTCCTGAAGACGGCTTGTATTTGCCTTATGTTTCGATTATTGCGAGTTTAGAAGCGTTAGAAGCGCTGAAATGGATAAAAAATGGAGGAAATTATGGAGAATGAAGATTATTTAGAATTGGGTGGTAAGAAGTTTACTTCTCGATACATTTTAGGTTCTGGAAAATATTCTGAGGAACTTATTGACGCAGCAGTAAACAGCGCTAAAGCTGAAATGATTACTGTAGCAATTCGCTATAGTGAGAAAGCTGCAGGAATTTTAAAGCATATTCCAGAAGGCGTTACTATTTTGCCTAATACTAGCGGCTGCGTAACTGTAGAGGAAGCAGTAAACACTGCTCATATTGCTCGCGAAATGGGTTGCGGTAACTTTATTAAGTTGGAGATTATTCCAGATCGCAAGTATTTGCTTCCAAACAATGAAGCCACTTTGCAGGCAACAAAGATTTTGGCTGACGAAGGTTTTACTGTTCTTCCTTACATGTATCCTGACCTTTATTTTGCTAAGGCAATGCGCGATGCTGGAGCTGCTGCAATTATGCCTCTTGGCTCTTTGATTGGCTCTAACAAGGGTCTTGAAACTAAGAAGTTTATTCAGCTTATTATTGATGAGATCGATCTTCCTGTTATTGTCGATGCTGGTATTGGTGTTCCAAGCCAGGCTGCTGAAGCAATGGAAATGGGCGCTGCTGCAGTAATGGCAAATACTGGCGTTGCTACTGCAAAAGATATCGTGCTTATGGCTAAAGCATTCAAGCTTGGCATTGAAGCAGGTCGCGCAGCTTATCTTGCAGGCCCAGGTCGAGTACTTGAAAAAGGTGCAACACCATCTTCTCCAAAGCGCGATGATGAAAATAAATAGAATAATAACTTTTTGAAATACCTAAATAATACTAAGTAATTTAAATAGTTATTTTTACGAAAGCCTCGCATTATTTGTAACATATTTTGCGGGGCTTTCGTTATAAACATAATTATTTACTATTTTTAGAAAATTTTTGATTTATACAATTTACTAATATTTTTTAATACCAACTGAAAAAATCAGCAATATTCTCAAATTTGCTTTTATATTTTATGTATATTTTGTATTCTTTTAGCAAAACAAAAGTAACTATTACTTTGTATAGCGTATTCTTATAAGAGATGTGATTGACTCAAGCAAAGGAGAGAAGCATATGGTGTACTGCAATTTATGCGGAACTGATAATGCCGATAATATGAATTTCTGTCACGCATGCGGTGCTGCATTAACAAAATACTCATACCAGCAAAATAATCAAGTAGATACTTGGAGTACAGCGCCTTTGGTAAGTCACACATCTTCAAGTTATAATACGCCATTAAGAAATGGCAATTATTCCTCCTACCAGCAGCCTATGCAGCCTATGCAGCCTGCACCATACGGACAACAGCCTGCACCATACGGACAGCCTACACAATATGGCCAGCCGCAATACCAGCAGCCTATGCAGCAAACTTACCAGCCAGCTCAGCCTACTGAATACACTCAGCCAAAACATGCTCAACCAATAAATCCAACTCCTGCAGAAACTGCAGCAGCAAAAAATGAAGAGCCTGTATACGAATCAAATAATCCAACAGAACAACAGAATACGGAAAACACTGCAAACACCGACGATAACAATTCTGCACAATTAAATACAGAAACTGTAAATCAAACTACAAATTTTGAAGCATCTAACGAGGCAGAAAATAAAAATACTGAATCTGCTAAAGAAATTAACCAAAACGAGAATAGCGAAACAGTTAATTCAGCTATACAAAATAATTTAGCGAATCAACCTGTCAGCAATCAAACTTACCAAAATCCACAACAAGAAGCAGCTGCAAGCAACCCTGTAGCATACTACGAAAATATGCAGCCAGCTACTACAGCACAATCCTATGCGCAAAATCAAGCGTACGAAGCGCCATATAATTCATATGACCAACCGCAGTACAATGTTGCGCCTGTACAAGAGTATGATCCAAATGCTCAAGCATATCAGAACTATTCTCAAGATGCTCAGCAGCAGTACTACCCAGAAAATCAGCAATATTACGACACGAATGCGAATCCAAATCAAGAATATGCTTATACGCCTGAAGACTATGCAAATCAGCAGGAGTATGCACTTAACAATAAGAAGCGCAAGACTAAGCGAAACATAATCATAACAGTAGTAGTTTTGCTAATTCTTATTGCTGGATCCGTTGGAGCATATTTTGCATTAAGCAATTTTGTATATTCTCCTAAAGCTGTAGTCACTAATTATTTGAATTTGCTAGCTCAAGGAAAATATACGGAAGCAACGAACAAATATAACGAAACACAAGCTGATAAATATAAGCTCACGGGAATTGTTACAGACGAATTTGCAAAAGATGCAAAGTCACATATGTACAATCCTCAAGTTCTGTCCGTAAAACCTTATGATTGTGTTGTTGGAACATACTATGAATATAAATATGCTAAATATCTTCCAGGAAAATTCGCGAACAAAAAAACTACTTGTTACAATGCTGATGTAAGTTACTATGTTGGTGGAAATCTTATTAAAAAGAAAATAGTAGTAAGACCTAACGGTACGCAAATGTTTATGTTCACTAAGTATCAGGTATCTCCAAGAAGCATGACAAGATTATTGCGAATAAGAGTTCCTGAAAATTCTAAAGTTATAAAAGTGAATAATAATAATCTTGATCTTTCTACTTCCAGCTTCAGCTCTTCCAATAACGAATACGATGTTCTTGCTTATCCTGGAATTTATAACATAGTTGCGCAAAATAAAGATGGTGAAGAGCAAAGTTTCACAGTAGATACAGAAAAAAGAGTATCAATATATGGTTATTCCGTAGATACTGCAGGAGACGACGATGATACTGATTCAGACACTGATGTAGATGACAGTGATGACGACACTAGTAGCGACGACGACAGTAGCAGTAGTGACGACGACACTAATAGTGACGACAACTAAAATAAAATCACTTAGGTTTTGCTAGTAATCATAGTGAAACCTAATAAATCATGGTGAAGCCGGCAGTAATATGTCGGCTTCATTGTTTTTTAAAGCACAATCAACACACCGCAGAAACCCAAATATAGCAAAGAATTTAACCATGTAAAATGCAAAAACATATTAAAATTTGCATTCGCAATAAAAAGCAAGTAGAATACTTTATGTTCTGCGGACATAGCTTAGTTGGTAAAGCGCAACCTTGCCAAGGTTGAGACCGCGGGTTCGAGTCCCGTTGTCCGCTCCATTTTTCTCAATATTCGAAGTCGTCATATTCTCGTATTAGCAATCTGTTGATGAAATAATTTTGATAAATAACGCCTCACATTTTATAACATGCATAATTTCTTATATACTAAAATAATGTGATTAAACGCCACATTATGTGCGCTAAAAATATAAAACAAAAACTCACATGCCACAAAGCAAAGTGAAAGAATGGGGATTATGACTAACAACATGCAAACTACTGAAAATTCAGAATCTCAGGAAGATAGTATGTTGCAACTACAAGAATCTCTTAACTCGTTGTGGTCAGAAGGCAATTCAATAGACATTTCGTCGCGCGCTAAAAAGTGCGTTATTAAAGATTTTCCACAAACAAATATCAACAATCAATTAGGCTGGGTTCAGCTTAGCAAGAAAAAAGAATACACGTCAATTGGATTATTTAAAGAAGACGGAAGAAAATTCCTTCAACTAGCGGTAGCAGATTCAGAAGGGCGAATATTTCTCGGCAGCAAACTTAGCTACGAAGATATTCAAGACATGAGACCGCAACTTTCTTTTGTAGAAAAAAATAATTCTTCACTGAAAGATTTACACCGTTTTTATGGAAAACAATATAAAAAAACAAAAATTACTCTAAAATGTGCATTTTCGGAAGCGTTTGACGAAACATACATCAAACATACAGACTATGAGATGGATAATATCGTAGAATCCTATTTAAATGGCAACGCAACCGTAGAAGATTTTCTCGCTTCTTTAGAAAGCAGTAAGTCTAAAAGCGCGTTAAAATCAGAACAACGCTCTAAAACTTTTGCTGGAAAAATAAACTACTTTTCTAAAACTTTTTCAAAAATTAGAAAAGAAAACGTATTTTGCGTATCAAATGGAGACTTAGTTTTACAACTTTCAGAAGATGACGGTTTAATTAAAATCGGATCATGGATGGCACATGGGTTCGGATCTAAAAAAACTTATACGCTTGAAGAGTTACGAACTAAGCTTCCAGAAAACTTGCGATGCAATCTTACATACAGAAAAGCAATAACAATAGCATTCTTTGCAGCATTATTCATTCCAGACATGCACAAGTCTTTAACCGGATTTGGCTACAGCAATGTACTTCGCAGACTAGAACACGAAGCACCTTTAGGAGCAATACGAAGAAGCGTAGAAGACATAAAAATAGCAAAAAAAGAGAATCTAAGAGTTTCAGGTTTAGAAGAATATTTCGAAAAATTAATGCGCTCAACCGGAGCTTTAGAAACAGAGCGCAGCCTGGAAGCAGTGCATGGTGCAGAACGCCTACACATGCAAAAATCTCAGCAAACAGAAGCAAACTACTTACTTTGGGATGACGCATTGGAACCAAATGCTGCACTCAAAGTACTTAAAATAGAAGGCGCTATTAACCGTTTATATTCAATTTATGATTGTCTGCAAATTAACTCCATTGCAGGAGGAAAAACTTGCGAAAATACTATAAAAGAAGAGCAGGCATCACAAATCGACATGGCAATGATTAAAGATGTTGCTTTTGCAGCGAGCGGTTCAATAGGTATGCAATTTTTCGGCAATCCTTTGATGGACGACAAAATAAGACCTATTTTGCATATGTGGAGAAGAGCAAAGCAGGTAAAAAATAACGATAAGTATTTCAATAAGATAGATAACGACAGTGAATGGTCTTATAGACAGCGTCTTTCTAATCTTATTAGAAGCGTATACTTGCCGTTCCGTTTTGACGCGGAATTTCGATCTAATTTAGAAGATGGCAACGTGGCAATAAACCTTACCACAGCTGGCGCTGCACTTATGCCATCTGTAGCTTACGTTAATGAGGATAAATCTTGGAAAGATCTAAACGACGACGATAAAGAAAAACTAGCTACAAACTACAATCTTCAAGTTGGAATGATAATGTCTACTCTAGCTTTTGGAGCAAGCAGCAAAGTAAAAAATGTTTCTATACGCTTAGATTCAATAGGCTTAGAAGAGATGGTTACAGCACAAAACAATGCTATGAACAATCTTGTGAATCGTACTCTTAATGCGCTTAACGTTATGAATAGTGACGCTGCAAATAATGATTCATCTAAATCAAAAGGAGAGCCAAAAGACGGTGATGTACATGGAGACCCGTCTAAATTGCAAGAAATACAGCAGATTAATCTTAGTAACGCAAACAAGACGAACAATAATGTCATATCAATACATGCGAGCGCAAGTAGCCAAGAATTAAACTCAGAAACAGGCACAAACGCAAATTCTAGCGAAAATCAACTGTCCGAAAACAGCATGGATAAGTCTAAAGAAGAAAATCCATTTGCAGCTTTTACTACAGCACCATCCATACGAGCTCTAACTACAGTTACGTTTAGCAGAGACAGATTTATAAAAATTATTCACCAAAACGGATTAAATAATCCTATAAAAACATACGAAAAATTTAATGCCAAATTAAACATTGATTCTCATGGAAAATTAAATACCATCGAACCAGATTTTGATGTTCACAGTAGCCGTTTTTCTCCTCATGGATCACAAGAAGAACCTGAATTTTCTGACAAAATTTTTACAGCAGATCAGGAAAGCATACTGGGAACGCAATACGCACAAGGGCTTTCTATACAGCGTGAAGATCTTCTGCAACAAGCTGTTGCCGACTTCCATCATATTGCTTCAGAACTTATGCCAACAACTGCACAAAAAGCTCACGAAGCTATGAGTATTATTGAAAGTATTGACGATCCTGAACTTAACGCTCAAGCGGATTCAATAACACGAGCGCTAATTGACGAAACAGATTTACCTAATCTTTCATTTACTGCAGCAAAGCGTATAAGAGATATTCGTACAAAAGCTCACGAACAGTTTATGAATGGGGATCTTAGCGAGGCTTTAAAAGAGTACGAAAGTTCTGTAGCACAATTCGATACTATGTTTACTAATAGTGAAGCTGTACCAAGATATTTTAATTCCTACGCTGAAAGAGTAATTTATAATCATCTATTTGCAACTAAAGAAGAACGAACAAGACTTATTCCTGACGGTCTTTTCTACGCGCATATGGAACTTGCTGATCTACTTTCGCAATTAAACCAACATGACGAAGCTTTACGCCATTTAAATATTATGGTTTCGTACGCTCCTACTTACGCTCTTTCTCATTTGAGATTAGCTGATATACTTGCGCAAAAAGAAGATTGGCCATCTGTTATTGCAGCTTGCATTAACGCTTTGAATGTGTCTCTCGATAGGGATGACGCTGCTTTTGCTTACTATAAGCTCGCTTATGCGGAATGGATGCAGAATAATTTCCTCATTGCTGCATCTTCGTATAGAATGGCACAATACTTAGCTCCAGGAAAGATTGAGCCACTAGAAATGGAACTTGATGAGCTTCTTTCTAGAATGAGATCGCAGTGCAAGCTAATACCGAGCAATATACATGAAGCACAAATGGCTCTTCTTTCTGAAGACATACCAGCTTGGCCTGATATTGAAGCAGAAGAGATTATTGATAAAGCAGCAAAATTAACTGTGAACGATGGAATGTTTGTTATAGCAAGAACTTTATGTGTTGCAAATATTCGAATGACTTCTAGAGAAGATATAAGTAGCACAGTACAAACACAGTTCTTAAGATCTTTGAACGCTTAAGAAATAAAGCAAGCAGTTTTAAAATTTATTAGCTTAATACTCAATACATCATTGAATAGTTTTTACTGTGCTTATAGAGTCTTATTAGATACTGTTTATAGGCGTTAGTAAAACGTAGCTGAAGGGAATATTCATGAGTGAAAATAGTATTCGCGAAGAGTCAACAGGGAGCGAACAGTTATCGCTTTTTGACGATTTTGACGAGCAAACTATATCTCATGAAGCGCAAAAAAACGAAACTAATAGCATGAGTACAGTTAAAACAGATACTGTTACTCAGTCTGATAGCAAAACTGACAGTAAAAATAGCAAAACTGATAGCAAAACCTACATGCATGAAGCGAATGAGTGGAACTCAACAATAGACACTGAAAAGTGGATTGCAAACTTGAAGCCTACAGACTCTGATGCTTTAGCTCTTTCAAGTCTACAGCCAGCAATTTTAACCACACAGCAAGCTGCAAAACTTTGGGCAAAATTGGCTGCATGGGTGCAATCTGATCAGATTGCATACTACGTTGAAGATGCTCCTACGAGTTCAGACGCGGCATACGATGCACGCATGCGAATGTTAAATGCTCTTGAATCAACATTCCCAACTTTAGATACTCCTCAATCTCCAACACATCGCGTGGGCGGAACTTTTTCAAATGATTTTGCTTCTGTAAAACACCCATCTCGAATGATGAGCTTGGATGACGTTTTTTCAATTGAAGAATTGCATGACTGGTATGATGGGGTAATTCGAGATCTTAACTGGCCTGAATCTAAACCTCTTCCAATGACTTGCGAAGTAAAGATTGACGGCCTTGCGTTGAATTTGATTTATCGAAACGGCACACTTGAGCAGGGACTTACTCGAGGAGATGGCGTAACAGGTGAAGATATTTCACTTAACGTTAGGACTATAGAAGCTATACCTACGCAACTACATGCTGAAAATGTAGATGACATTCCAGAATTTGTAGAAATACGCGGCGAAGTATTTATGACATGGAATGATTTCAGAAAATTAAATGATGAGCAGGAAGATGCTGGAAAAGCACCTTTTGCAAATCCTCGAAATGCAGCAGCAGGCTCTTTACGTCAAAAAGATCCTCGTATTACAGCAACTCGCAGATTAAGTTTCTTTGCACACGGACTAGGCGAGTTACGTTGGAACCCTTCATCTAGTCAC
Source organism: Gardnerella sp. C0684A1 (assembly GCF_055326835.1). Lineage (NCBI taxonomy): Bacteria > Bacillati > Actinomycetota > Actinomycetes > Bifidobacteriales > Bifidobacteriaceae > Gardnerella > Gardnerella sp. C0684A1. The sequence continues at coordinate 131,235 of NZ_JBLTSX010000003.1, forward strand.
GAAAATAGTGAAACATCTTTTAATCAGTCGGACGCGTACAAGTTATATAAACAGTGGGGTATTCCTGTTTCTCCATACACCAGAAAAGTTACGAATTTTTCTGAAATTGAGGAAATGATTAACTACTACGGAGATAATAGAGCAAATGTTTTACACGCTTTAGACGGTATTGTAGTTAAAGTTGATGATCGCGCTTTGCAACGTCGACTTGGTGCAACTTCCCGCGCCCCACGTTGGGCAATAGCGTATAAGTACCCACCAGAAGAAGTAAATACTGTTCTTAAAGATATTGTTGTACAAGTTGGTAGGACTGGAAGAGTAACTCCAGTAGCAGTTCTTGAACCCGTAACTGTAGCAGGTTCCACTATATCTCGCACAACTCTTCATAATGCTTACGAAGTTGAACACAAAGGTGTTCTAATTGGAGACACTGTTGTAGTTCGCAAAGCTGGAGACGTAATTCCAGAACTAGTAGGACCTGTTTTAAAAGCTAGAGAAGGACGCGAAAATGAGCTTCGCAAATTTGTTATGCCACAATATTGTCCTTCTTGCGGAACTAAATTAGCTCCAGATAAACAGGGAGATAAAGATATTCGCTGTCCAAACGTAGAAAGCTGCCCAGCACAGCTTACAGAGAGAATAATTAACTTAGCTTCCAGGAATGCTTTTGATATTGAAAATCTTGGCGATAACGCTGCTTTAGCTCTTACGAATCCTGAAGATTCTAGGCCAAACACTGTGGAAGTTTACTGCCCAAATATGGATAAAATCGTAATAAAACGTGGTTCTTCTCAGCAAACTTATACGCCAGATCCAAATTTAGTATTACCTGAACCGCAAAATCCTGTACTTAGTAGCGAAGCAGAAATTTTCAACATAACCGCAGATGATTTGCGCAAAGTAATGGTTTGGAAAGAAATTCCTCTAGTTGAGGAATGGCAAGAAGTAAGCAAAGATGGAAAACTGAAAAAACGCACGCGCAAAATTGGCGGATCTGGTCTTTGGAGAAAAGTTTCAGCTTTTTGGACTCGCACTTTAGAAGCAAAATTTGTAGATAATAGTGTTGAAAATTCTTCAGAGGAAAAAGACAAAAATATAGCTGATAACGAATCCCAATGGAACCCACAATATCCTCAATTTGAGGTTCCAAATGATGCGTTTGTAAATGGTTTTACGATTAAACGTATCAAAAAAGGAAATGATCTTGTAACTGTAAAAGTGCCAACTTACACAAGACCTTCAGAAACAACACGCAGTATGCTTGAAGAAATAGCTCAGAAAGGCAAAAAAGCCACATTGTGGCGTGTGCTAGTAGCGCTTTCTATTCGTAGACTAGGTCCTCCAACTGCGCGCGTTATAGCGGCAAATTTTGGATCTTTAGATAATATTGCTAAAGCTTCTGTTAAAGAGCTTACAAGCATAGACGGCGTAGGCCCTGAAATTGCACAAGCCGTGTACGACTGGTTTAAGCAAGCACAAATTGCAGAAAACTGGAGATCTGAAATCTTATACGCTTGGAAAAAAGCTGGGGTAGTAGGTCAAGTTGAAACTTCAACTCTTTCACAAACTTTAACCGGAAAAACTGTTGTTGTTACAGGATCGTTGCAAGGTTTTACTAGAGATACAGCTAAAGAAGCTATTGTTTCTAGAGGAGGAAAAGCCTCAAATTCTGTAAGCAAAAACACTTATTGCGTAATACTTGGCGAAAACTCTGGATCCAAAGCAACTAAAGCACAAGAGCTTGGAATTCCTATGTTAAATGAGAACCAATTTAATATTTTACTTGAAACAGGCAGTTTAGAAGAAGCATTGAAAGCGGAAACAACACTCGACGAATCTTTTGACACTTCGCTTGACAATGTAAATACAAATACAAGCGAGAACGAAATGGAATCTTAATAAATGGAAGATTCAAATCAGATAGCAACAAAAGTTTACGATCTTCTTAGCAGCGTAATAGATCCAGAGCTAGGACGTTCTGTAACTGAACTAAATATGGTAACTGGCGTAAGTGTATCTAAAATGCAATGCGACACTTCAACGTGCGAAAATTCGCAGCCAACCTACAATGTTGATATCAATCTTGAACTTACTGTACCAAACTGTCCTCTTGCAGAAGTTATAACAGAAAGAGTAAAAGAAGCAGTATCTAAATATCCTAAAATTAAACTTATACCGCAAATAACTACTGCAGCTATGAGCAAAGATAAATTAGAGAAGCTAGTAGCTGACTTAAAAGCGGAGCGTAAAGAAAATCCATTTAATAAATCAGGCAATCACACAAGAATATTTGCAATAGCTTCCGGAAAAGGCGGAGTTGGAAAATCTTCAATAACAGCTAATCTCGCTGCAACCTTCGCTGCTTTAGGATACGATACTGCAGCTATAGACGCAGATGTTTACGGTTTCTCATTACCGCACATGTTTGGTGTTCATAACCAACCTACTAATTTAAACGGCATGCTTATGCCAGTAGTAGCTTGGGGAGTAAAACTTATATCAATTGGAATGTTTGCAGGAACAGACAGAGCGATTTTATGGAGGGGACCTCGATTACAACGCTCCTTAGAACAGTTTTTATCTGATGTTTGGTGGGGAAATCCTGACGTTTTACTACTTGATTTAGCACCTGGAACAGGAGATATGGCATTAGCTGTAGCACAATCACTTCCAAACGTAGAACTTGTTGTTATTACTACGCCTCAGCCAAGCGCATCAGACGTAGCAGTTAGAGCAGGACTTATGGCATTACAAATACCAGTAAAAGTGCGCGGCGTAGTTGAAAACATGAGTTGGTTTGAAAACAATGGCGAGCGCCTAGAAATTTTTGGTTCAGGAGGTGGAAAGCGAGTAAGCGAGCAGCTTTGCAAGGCACTTAAAACTGATGTTCCACTTCTAGCACAACTTCCTTTAAACACATCCATACGCGAAATAGGAGAAAGCGGACGACCTGCTGTGCTAAATGAGGAAGGAAAATTGTCAGATTCTAAATTAGCTGCTACTTTTGTTAAACTCGCTAATTCTTTAATGGAAAAATCCAACTTATAGTTAATTTCACAAAAAGAGGCTACTTGAATTTTCAAGCAGCCTCATAAATGTATTTAGAGAAGTTTATAAGCTAAAAGCAGAACTATTTAATAGCGTTAAGCCACTGTTCCTTAGTTGCCTTCTCAGCTTCCAACTTAGCTTTGCGCTTCTTGTCTGTTTCTTTGGCAATAGCAGCATTAAGCTCATCAAGCTGTGCCTGCAATTGTGCAGCAAAACTAGACTTACGAGCATTAGCTTCAGGATCTTCATCCTTCCACGCAGCATCCTCAACAGATTTAATCTTCTTATCTACATCGTTCAAACGAGCTTCAACTCGACGCATGTCTTCACGAGGAACATAGCCAATAGTATCCCACTCATCTTGAATAGCAGACAAAGCCTTACGAGCTTTCTTAGCTTCTTCCTCATTTGCTACTGGAAGCAAAGCTTCGGCTTTAACTAAAAGTGCTTCTTTCTTAGCAAGATTTTCTTTCTCGTCAGCATTAAGCTTTTCACGATCAGCTTGACGAGCATGGTAGAAGACATCTGCAGCTTCACGGAACTTAGCCCACAATTCATCATCATGTTGACGGCCAGCATTACCTGCCTTCTTCCAACGATCCATCAAAGCGTTGAACTTCATAGAAGTTTCACGCCAATCAGTTGAATTCTTTAAGACTTCAGCTTCTGCAATAATCTCTTCCTTAGCATGTTTTGCTCCTTCGCGAACATTATCACGCTCTTTAACCCATGCGCTACGAGCCTGAGAGAAAGATGAACGAGCTTTAGAGAAGCGCTGCCAAAGGGCATCTGCATCAGCTTTGTTCAAATGAATTGTAGTGCGCTGGTGCTGCTGCCATTTGTCGAAGAGTGAACGCAGCTTGTCTCCTAATGAACGCCAATTGGTTGCTTCACCCATATTCGCTACTAATGCTTCAGCCTGCTCAACGATAGAAGTTCTCTCTTTCAAAGCCTTTTCCAAAGCTTCTTTACGAGCTTTAGCAATTTCTTCCTTTTTTGCATCAGCTTTTACTTTAAGCTCGGCGTGTCGAGTACGCAAAGCTGCCACATCTCCAACAACTGCAGGATTTTCAAGATCTGCTTCTAAAGTGTTGAGAGTTTCGTCAATTTCTTTTGACTTAACGTTAGAAGCTTCAAGTCGCTTTTCAAAAAGATCGAGCTTAATCTTCAAATCAAGATAACGATGAACATAGAAAGTTAAAGCTTCATCTGGAGTGCCAGTGGAGTACTGTCCAACCTCCCTTTCATCACCATTTTCACGAATATAAACAGTGCCATTTTCGTCAACACGCCCAAAAGTTTTTGCAGCTTTTACATCCTCATCACTATACGAAATAGTTGGGGCTTGAGCTACAACTCTAGTTTTATGGGCAAAGCTCGCAGGCGACGGCGCATGCGGCTTTGTTGTAGCGGTGGATTGGGTATTTTCTTCAGGTTTAGTCTGTTCGGTCACGGGACGACTCCTTACAGCATATGCACGGTAACAGTGTTACGAATAAGTATGACGGTAAGCCATGATTTTTCCGTAACATAACCTATTATAGTGGACATGGTACAAGGCTCATCAATATCTGGTTTTCCCGAATGGCTTCCAAGCGAACGTGCTGTTGAACAGAAAGTAATTGACACACTTAGGGAAGTATTCGAACTTAATGGCTTTATTGGCATTGAAACGCGTGCAGTAGAGCAGGGATCAAGCCTTTTGAAAAAAGGCGAAACAAGCAAAGAAATTTATTTATTATCGCGCTTACAAGAGGTCGGTCATGAGTCCGACACGCCTGTAGAAGATCGCATAGGTTTACACTTCGATTTAACAGTTCCACTTAGCCGTTACGTTGTTGAACACACTGGTGATTTAGCATTCCCATTTAAGCGTTGGCAAATGCAAAAAGTTTGGCGTGGCGAGCGTCCTCAAGAAGGTCGATTCCGCGAGTTTGTGCAAGCTGATATTGATGTTGTAGGGAATGGTGAATTACCATCTCATTACGAAGTTGAGCTTCCTCTTGTTATGGTTGAAGCTCTTGAGCGCTTAAGAGAGTTTGGCTTACCAAAAGCTACAGTTCACGCCAATAATCGTAAGCTTTCTGAAGGTTTCTACCGTGGTATTGGACTAAAAGATATTGAGGGCGTTCTTAGAGAAATCGATAAGTTAGATAAAATCGGCTCTGAAGAAGTGTCTAAACTCCTGGTAAAAGAGTGTGGAGCTACAGATTCTCAAGCTGCTGCTTGCTTAGAATTAGCTGAGCTTACTGCAGAAACTGGCGAAGAACTTAAAGAACGCTTTAATGCACTATGCGATAAGCATAATATTTCTAGAAGTGAAGATAATGAATCTTACTCTCTTGCAGTAGAAGGCGTAGAGACTCTCGCAATGATTGTAGATGAAGCAGCTCGCATACGTCCTGGTGCTGTTGTTGCTGATTTGAAGATTGCTCGTGGACTTGACTACTACACTGGATCTGTTTATGAAACTTTCCTTGATAATGCTGCGTCACTAGGTTCCATTTGTTCTGGTGGCCGTTACGATAATCTTGTTTCTCAAGGAAAGAAAAAATATCCAGGCGTTGGCCTTTCAATTGGCCTTTCTCGCTTGATCTCATATATGCTTCACACAGCTAAAGCTACAGTTTCTAGAGTTTCTCCTGCAGCTGTGCTTGTTGCAGTGTGGAATGAGGAAGATCGACCAAAGTGTAATGCTATTGCAAAAGTATTACGCGATCGCGGTATTGCAACTGATGTTGCTCCTACTGCAGCAAAACTTGGAAAGCAAATCAAGTATGCTGACAAGCTTGGTATTCCTTACGTTTGGTTCCCTGCAGACAGTACCGAATCTGAGTCTTCTCAAGATGAAGTAAAGAACATAATTACAGGAGACCAAGAATCAGCAGATGTCACGTCGTGGCAACCAGATACTGTGTATGCCCGGCAGACAGTTTCCTGTGCTAAATAGTTTGCGTGTATTTTTACTCGCATAATAAGCACAGATTTGTGTCAATGGAAAAATGATTACATCATTATTAGAACATAGAGGAAGTGGACTTATGAGCCAAACGGCGTATCGTACGCACCATGCCGTTGAAGTGACTGAAGCATTGGTCGGGCAAAAAGTAACCATCGCAGGTTGGGTTGATCGTCGCCGTGATCACGGTGGCGTTGCCTTCGTCGATGTCCGCGATAATACAGGATTAGTACAAGTTGTTATTTACGATGAGGAGACGGCACGACCATTGCGCAGCGAATTTGTTGTGCAAATAACTGGCGAAGTTCGTCTGCGTCCAGATGGTAACGAAAATGATCACTTGGCAACAGGTAAGATTGAGATTGTTGCTGAAACAGTTACTGTTCTTGCAAAGTCCGATGCATTACCATTCCAAGTTTCGACAGCTTTGGAAAACGAGTCCGAAAACAAGCTTCCTAGCGAAGATGTACGTTTAAAGTATCGTTATCTTGATTTGCGTCGTCCGTCTATGCAGCGCAATTTGAAGTTGCGTTCCGATATGGCCAAGGCTGCTCGTCACGCTTTGGAAGATATGGACTTCACTGAGGTTGAAACTCCAACCTTTATTAAGTCCACTCCAGAAGGTGCACGCGACTTCGTTGTTCCAGCACGCTTGGTTCCAGGCTCTTGGTATGCACTTCCACAGTCTCCTCAGCTCTTAAAGCAGTTGCTCATGGTTTCTGGTGTCGAACGCTACTATCAGCTTGCACGCTGCTACCGAGACGAAGACTTCCGTGCAGATCGTCAGCCTGAGTTCACTCAGCTTGATATGGAAATGAGCTTTGCCAGCCAGGAAGATGTTATGGCTATGGCAGAGCGCGTTATTGCTGCTATTTGGAAGGAAGCAGGTCACGAAATTACTCTTCCTTTGCCTCGTATTACTTGGCAGGAAGCAATGGATAAGTACGGTTCCGATAAGCCAGATTTGCGTTTTGGAAACCCACTTATTGAGTTGACTGATTTCTTTAAGAACACTCCATTCCGCGTGTTCCAGGCTCCGTATGTTGGTGCTGTGCTCTTTAAGGGTGGTGCTGAAACTCCTCGTCGTCAGTTTGACGCTTGGCAGGATTGGGCTAAGCAGCGTGGAGCTAAGGGATTAGCTTATGTTGTGTTTGGTGAAGATGGCGAGTTAAAGGGTCCTGTTGCTAAGAATCTTAGCGAAGAAGAGCGCGCAGGTCTTAAGGAAGCCGTTGGTGCAGAAGATGGCGACGCAGTGTTCTTCGCAGCTGGAAGCCGCGAATCTTCCCAACTTCTTCTTGGAGCTGTTCGCGTAGAGCTTGCAAGCCGCGCAGGATTGCTTCACCCAGATGAGTTTGCTTTTACTTGGGTTGTTGACTTCCCACTGTTTAAGCGCACTGATGATCCAGATGATGACGATGTTGCAGTTGGCCACTCCAAGTGGACTTCTATGCACCATCCATTTACAATGCCATCTGCTGATTGGATCGATAAGTTCGATAAAGATCCAGAGCATGCTATGAGCGATTCTTACGATATCGTGTGCAACGGTAACGAAATGGGCGGCGGATCCGTTCGTATTCACCGTGACGATATTCAAGACCGCGTTCTTAACGTGCTTGGAATCGATAAAGCTGAAGCTGACGAAAAGTTCGGCTTCCTGCTTGAAGCTTTCAAGTATGGTGCTCCACCTCACGCTGGTATTGCTTTGGGCTGGGATCGTACTGCTGCTATTTTGGCAGGCGCAAGCTCGATTCGCGACGTAATCGCCTTCCCTAAGGCTGGCGGCGGACGCGACCCTCTGACTGGCGCTCCAGCCCCAATTTCGGACGAGCAGCGTGCAGAAACTGGCGTTGATTATGATCCAGAAGAAGACGAGTAAATTATTTCGTAACATTTGCGAATAATATTACGAATAGTTTTGTTTACTAATTATTCTTAATAAAATTTAATTATTAAATACCGCTGAAGGGTTACAAAAACGCCTTTCAGCGGTATTTTTTATATAATAAAAGTAGTTTTGTGTAAATATTACAGAGCGGAGTCAGAATATTACAGTAATTCGCAACATATTAAAGAAAAATTGACTATTTTTAACATATTTTACATATCGATGCAACGAAGTTTAAGTAAAAAAGTAACGTATGCGATAACTACACGTAACACAAATCTACTAGCATTCTTTCCATGGATACACAAAAAAATACTACTAAAAAAACAGTTCTTCCATTGGTAGAACTCAGCCATGTTGAAAAACATTTTGGCAAATTGCACGTTCTAAAGGATATCAACCTTTCCATTAATAAAGGCGAAGTAGTTGTTATCATCGGCCCATCTGGTTCTGGAAAATCAACAATGTGCCGCACTATTAATCGATTAGAAACGATCGACTCCGGAGATATTCGTATAGATGGTAAAGCTTTACCTCAAGAAGGTAAAGAACTTGCTGCTTTACGAGCCGAAGTTGGTATGGTTTTCCAATCTTTTAATCTTTTTGCTAACAAAACTATTCTAGAAAACGTAACTCTCGCACCAATGAAAGTACGTCACATGAGCCAAGACGAGGCAGAAAGCCTTGCAATGGATCTTCTTGCAAGAGTTGGCGTTGATAATCAAGCTCAAAAAATGCCGTCTCAGCTTTCTGGTGGCCAGCAGCAGCGTGTTGCAATCGCTCGCGCACTGGCAATGCAACCAAAAGTTATGCTTTTTGACGAACCAACATCAGCACTTGATCCTGAAATGGTAAACGAAGTTCTTGATGTTATGGTCGAACTTGCAAAAGAAGGCATGACAATGATTTGCGTAACGCACGAAATGGGATTTGCTCGTAAAGCAGCCGACAGAATAGTGTTTATGGCAGATGGTCAAATACTTGAGCAAAACACTCCAGAAGAATTCTTCGAGCATCCACGTACAGATCGCGCAAAAGACTTCCTCTCAAAGATTCTTACGCACTAAACATCACAAGTATTTTAAGTTTTCGTAAGTTTTTCACTGCTAAAAGCAGATATAGAGGGGATTTACAAACATGAAACTATTACACAAACGAATACTACGTTCGCTGATAGCTATGATTTGTAGCATATGCTGCGTGTTCCCGCTCACTGCATGCGATCGTAGCGATGGCAAAAAAGTAATTCGTATCGGCATCAAATTTGATCAACCAGGTTTAGGTTTTAAAAAATCCGGAACATACGTAGGATTCGATGTTGATGTAGCCAAATACGTTGCTAAAAAACTAGGCTATTCAGAAGATCAAATCGTATGGAAAGAATCACCATCGAAGCAACGCGAAGCAATGCTTCAAAACGGTGACGTAGATATGATTGTTGCGACATACTCAATTACTGATGCGCGCAAAAAGACAATTTCCTTTGCAGGACCTTACTTTGTTGCAGGTCAAGATTTGTTAGTTCGTAAAGACGAGCACAAAGTCAGCGGACCTAACGATTTGAATGGAAAACGACTCTGCTCAGTAACTGGTTCTACTTCTGCAATTGTTATAAAAAAGCGTTACGCATCAAAAGTACAGCTTATGCAACAACCGGGTTACGCAGAGTGTGCAACAGCATTGTTCTCAGGAATTGTTGACGCTGTAACTACAGATGATATTATTCTTGCAGGCCTTGCAACCGCTTCTAGAGGCAGACTAAAGCTTGTTAATAAACCATTTACTGCCGAATATTACGGAATTGGCATCAAAAAGGGTAATACGAAGCTTGCTAAGCGCATTAATGCCGCTTTGAAAGACATGATTCGAAATGGGTCTTGGCAACGAGCCTTAGATGATAATCTTCGAGGTACTGGATTCAAGCCTAATAAAAAGTACAATCCTCCAGTTCCAGCGGAAGGGGAGAAGTGATGCAAGATTTTATACAATTATTTAGTGAATACAATATTCCAGGAGCGTTTCTTGTAAATATTGAAATAACCTTATGCTGTGTAGTTCTTTCGACTATTATCGGCGTAATTTTAGTAACTATGCGAATATGCCCAGTATCTTCACTGAGAACTATAGCAACTATTTACGTTGAACTGTTTAAGAACATGCCGCTCACTATAATCATGGTTTTCATGGTATTAGGTGTGTACGCTCAGCTGAAAATAGGTTTTTCACAAATTTTCGACATAAACTTCTTCTGGCTTGCAGTAGCAGGTTTATCTCTTTACACAGCAGCGTTCGTATGCGAATCGCTCAGATCAGGATTAAACACTGTTCCTCTTGGACAGGCAGAAGCTTGTAGAGCTTTAGGTCTTAATTTCTTCCAATCAGCTACGCACATAATTTTGCCGCAAACTTTCTGCGGTTCTGTAGCGCCTCTCGGTAACACTTTCATAGCCTTACTGAAGAATTCTACGGTAGCTGCAGCAGCGTCAGTAGCTACTGAAACTTCGTCACTTATGAGCGAAATGATTGAGAAGAACGCAGATCTTATAATCCCAATATTCCTCATATTCGCCGTAGGATACATCATTTTGATTATTCCTATTGGCATTTTAACAACGTATCTTTCAAACAAGCTCGCTGTTAGAAGGTGATGATCATGGCTAAAAATCAAGAACAATCACTCTTATTTGATGCGCCAGGTCCTCGCGCACTTAAGAAAATACGAATAGCTAATATTATTGCAGGATGCTTATTTGCAATCTTTATTATTGCTGTTCTTATGCGATTAAGTAATCCTCCAGACGGCGAAAATCAGCTTTCGCCCGTACTTTGGAATCCTGCAGTAGATTCCGAAGCTTGGGTTGATTTTTATCTTCCAGGATTGTGGATGACATTAAAGGCATCTCTTGTTGCTATTGTCGGATCTATAGCATTTGGCTTATTCTTCGGCATGTGCCGACTTTTACCAAATTTGCTTACTCGTGTAGTTTCCGCAATAATAGTTGAGTTTTGCCGAGCAGTACCAGTACTTCTTCTTATGATCTTCTTGTGGAGAGCTTTTGCGCTTTCTGGAATGAAAGAAGCATCATATTGGGCTGTAGTGTTAGCTCTGATTATGTACAACGGTTCCGTTGTAGCAGAATTAGTTCGTTCTGGTGTTGGTAATTTGCCAAACGGTCAGCGAGAAGCTTCTTTAGCTTTAGGATTAACAGAATATCAGTCACTTACTCAAATAGAAATGCCACAGGCAGTTATTGCTATGCTTCCGGCTGCAATAACTCAGATTGTTGTCGTACTTAAGGATACTGCTCTTGGATCGATTATTATGTATACTGATCTTCTTCAAGAGTCACGCAGACTTGGATCAATGTACTTCAATATCTTGCAAACCTTAAGCGTTGCTGCAGTCTTATACTTCCTGATTTGCCTTGCGCTTTCATGGTTTGCAGAATGGCTGCCATCTCACTTGAAGAATCGTACTGCGGCTCCAACAGAGGCAGATCCAGTTGCACCAATTGCAATTATGGATCCTTCAAATGTGAACCAAATTGCTGTTGCTAAAGAAGTTAAGGAACTACCTTATGGTGGAACTCCAAGAAAGTATCACGTTCACCACCGTGGAACTAATGCTTCTATTCATCACTGGCAGCGGACGCGCTACATTCAGGGATACGATGAGCATCATCTTAAAACTGGAGATGAAACAGAACAAGATGACGCTGACAACAACATTAAAGACAATTTTTGATTTAAAGAATTAACACTAGAAAAAGCGTAGTGGATACCAAATAAGCATTCACTACGCTTTTTGTTTTACATTTAGGTTATAAATCCCAAACCGTTTGCACGAAAGAGCACAAATCGCTAAACTATTAGGGTCACATGCATACGAGGAGGCTTTTACATGGACGACACCTTTGAGTTGTCCGCTGCAAAGATGCGCGAACACAATATGAGCGATACTTCTATTGAACAATTTGCTCACCTCTACGAAGTTTGGCGCAATAATCAATCTGGAGAGTTTATTCGCGAAAGTACAGTAGAGCCTATAAAAACTGTTCCAAATTTTCATGAAATTTACGAAACGATTGATCATGATAATGCTGTAAAAGCATTTGGAAAAACTGCTTTTATTAAACTTAACGGCGGATTAGGAACATCTATGGGTTTGTCATGCGCAAAATCTTTACTTCCTGTTCGTAGGCATAAAGCTCGGCAAATGCGTTTTATAGATATAATAATCGGTCAAGTTTTAACTGCCAGGAAACGTCTTGGAGTGGATCTTCCTCTTATATTTATGAACTCATTCCGCACTTCTCGCGATACTTTGCAAGTACTTAAACGAAACCGCAAGTTTGTGCAAGAAAATATTCCTGTAGAAATTATTCAGCACCAGGAGCCAAAATTAGTAGAAAAAACAGGAGAGCCTGTATCTTACGAAGCGGATCCTTCTCTTGAATGGTGCCCACCGGGACATGGAGATATTTTCTCAACCATATGGGAATCAAACATACTAAGCACATTAAAAGAGCATGGTTTTAATTATCTGTTCATATCGAATTCTGATAATTTAGGAGCAAGGCCTTCTCGCACACTAGCGCAGCATTTTGAAAATACTGGCGCGCCTATCATGATTGAAGTTGCTAGACGAACTCAAGCCGACCGAAAAGGCGGACATATAGTTAGAAGCGTAGAAACCGGTAGATTATTGCTTCGCGAAATGACACAAGTTCATCCTGAAGATCGCAGAAGCGCTCAAAGTATTAAAAAGCATCCGTATTTTAATACAAATAATATTTGGATTCGTATTGATGCGTTGCAAGAAAAATTAGAAGAGTACCATGGGATACTTCCACTTCCTGTTATTTGTAATAGAAAAACTGTTGATCCTACAGACGAAAACAGCATTCAAGTAGTACAGTTAGAAACTGCAATGGGAGCAATCGTATCACTGTTTGACGAAGCAATTTGCGTAGAAGTAGACCGCATGCGCTTCTTACCAGTAAAAACTACTAACGATCTTTTTATTATGCGCTCAGACAGATTCCATTTGACAGACTCTTACGAAATGGAAGACGGAAATTATATTTTCCCAGACATTGACTTAGATCCAAGATATTACCGTAATATAAATGATTTCAACGAGCGTTTCCCTTATTCAGTACCAGCATTAGCTGCTGCAAAATCAGTAACTATTAGGGGTGATTGGACTTTTGGTAACCAAGTTTCTATGTTTTCTGACGCTGTTTTAGAGGACATGGGAGAACCAAGTTATGTACCAAATGGAGAGTTTGTGGGACCACAAGGAATTGAACCAGATTCTTGGATAAAATGATCCCGCAAAAGAGCATTTTGCTGTAAATAACGTTAAAAAACGTGCAATAGTAGTAATTTTTAAGAAAAAATTACACTATGGCGTGTCGCCTGAAAATGGCGGATTTTCAACGTTATTAGAGTGAACTGTGGATTTTATTTAAAGAAAAATTATTAGTTTTTTAAGAAATGTCCACACGTACCGCAAAATGCCACTAAAATAGAAAAAGCATGCGCGCATTCGCATACTGTGCAAACCAAGTAATTGTAGCAGATGCGGTAGTGTGCATATTAGAAGAAATTAACAATAAAACGATACGTGAGGACCGATGGCTGAAGGAAGTAACGGAAGACGACGCTTTTCCGATAAGTGGGGCAAACATGAGCTAGATGTGCTAGCTGTATTGTCTTCCGCATTCCCACAATGGTTGACTTCGCGTCAAATAGCACAACGAGTAAAAGCTTACGCTGATTCCTACGGTGAGCTTGCCGATCAAGCCGCTAAAGCAGCATTTGCAAAACAGTTCCAGCGAGATAGAGCCAAACTAGCTGCAATGGGAATTGCAATAGAATCTCGGCAGCCGGAGTACTCATCAAAGTCAGAGGGCCAGGATTTTGCTTCATATCGTCTTCAGCTAGGAGATGAACCTCGCGTAAGACTTCGTTTTGCACAAGATGAACTTCCTGTACTTGCAGCTGCGAACTATTTAGCTCGCTCTATGTCTATATCTTCTTCTGAATGTGAGCAAAGAGAGCAGCAGCAACGCACTTCTAGAACAGCTCCTCGCGTTCCTCAGACCCCTATTCCGGGTCTAGGCTTGGACTCCATTGCTCCTGGTCTTGGTACACAAACTATTCCAGACGCATTAGTAAAGGTTATTGATTCTCGTAGATTTGCAGCAACAGTTGATGTTGATGGGGAGCATCTAAACGTTGCTTATACAGATTCAGACGATTTAGCAATGTTCGTTCTCGAACATCCTGGTTCTAGCGTAGTAAGCCCACAGGAAGCAGTTGATGCTTTCCACCGTAGACTTCATTCTGCTACGCAATTTACTAAATGCGATGAATCAGTTTCCGAAAATTCAAACGAGAATTCGCAAAACGAAACATTAGAGAACGAATCTCAATCTGAATCAGATAATTCTCATCAAAAGAAAAGTTCTTTCCAAACCGGAAGTGAAGTAGATCGTAGACTTCGCTTAATGCTTTTCCTCTCGGCTCACCTCGGAGAAGAATTCCCATTAGATGAGCTTGCAGAAAGGTTTATTGGCAAGCCAAAGAATGATGACGAACTTCATAGGTTTGTGACAATCCTGCATAAAGATATTAATACTCTTACAACCGTTTCTGATGACGGCGAAATGGCAGGAAGCCAGTTCTTTGATATTGATTGGTCCCTTCTTGAATCAGAGAGTATTGTTTCTGCAACAAATTCTCTCGGTTTGGAACGACTTGCAGGCGTATCGCAACAGTATATGAGTATGCTAACAGCGTCTGCTAATTATCTAGCTCATTCTCCACTGCTTCCAGACGATCAGCGCGAAAAAGCCGAATCACTTTACATGCGCTTGCGTAGACACGTTCGTCCGGGAGAAACTCCGTGGTTAAGCCTAACCGGGTACGAAGTAGAACCTCGTAATTGCTCTGTAGTTCGTAGCGCAATTAATTCCGGTTCTTTGCTAGATATGGAATATACTGATGGAGCTGGTCGTACTCGACGTAAAGTTGTTGCACCTTCTAAAGTTTTTGTAGATGAAGGCGTTTACTACGTTGCAGTGTGGACTGATGTAGAAAATCAAGCTCCTGAAGATAAAAAGTCTTTAGTTAAAAAAGATACTTCTATTAATAAAGCAAACGGTTTGCCGCGAATTTGGCAAGTGCTTCGTATAGCTCGTATTGAGCATGCTGAAGTTGTAAAGCCTGTATCTCCTGTTGAAGTACCTGATGTTCCAGTAAGCGAACTTCGTAAGTGGAGTTTCGACAATGGCACTGAAACTTGCTTTATTACTGATGAAACTGATCTTAACTTCCTGAAAAAGCTTTCGGGAGCAGAGATGCAACCATACGGTGATGGTGTAAAAGTACATCTCACTGTTTCATCTGACTCGTGGTTTGTGGCGTTCTGCATTGCACATTCCCGCCATATTACTGCCGTTGCTCCTGAAACACTTCGCAGCATGATTATTGCTAGAGCAGAACGCGAACTTAGCGTAAATCATGCCGATACTCCTCAAACGGAGGAATAAATGCCTTGGTGGGTCTGGTTACTTATAACACTGTTCATGCTATGCATGATTGTTTTGGGAATATTTTTAGTAGTAGTTTCCTTACTTCGCATAGTAAAAAATTGCAGCGCACTTTCTAGTAAGATCTCCTCTAAATTCGATCATCTTAATACTTGCGAAAATAGTGTTGAAGTTAATCGCGACCCACTTTTTACAAGGCCTTTGAAAGATGCTGCAGATCTTCACGAAGAGACTTTAAAATTTGTTATCGCAAGGAAAAATCTTAAGCGAGAAAAGCACAAAGCAGTATGGGAAAGATGGAGTAAAAAGTCTTTACGAGAAGAAGACCTGTAATACTAGATTACGCATACTTCACATTTACGTTTTATATGATCAAGTAGGAGATACTTTATGTCTTCGCGCTCGTCGCATAATGCTAAGCAATCAGACATAGATACAGAAGACGAATCACTTTCACCTTATCAAAGATATCAAGCTTTCAAAAAATTACAGAAACGAGAGCTTACAAACTTAGCTAAGTTTGAACGCACTTTGCCATTTGAGCTTGATGATTTTCAGAAGGAAGCAAATGAATCTTTAGAGAATGGCGATAATGTTCTGGTAGCAGCTCCTACCGGAGCAGGAAAAACAGTTATTGCTGATTTTGCTGTATTTTTAGCGCAAAAACGTGGTGTTAAAGCGTTTTACACTACACCAATGAAAGCTCTTAGTAATCAGAAATACCATGATTTATGCGAAGTTTATGGAGTTGATAAAGTAGGCCTGTTAACAGGAGATACTTCCGTAAATTCCGAAGCAGATATTGTAGTTATGACTACAGAAGTTCTTAGAAACATGCTTTACGAGAAGTCTATTACACTGCAATCTCTTGGTTTCGTTATTCTTGATGAGGTTCATTATTTAGCCGATAAGTTCCGTGGTGCTGTGTGGGAGGAAGTTATTATTCATCTTCCTAAAGATGTGCAAATTATTGGCTTATCAGCTACTGTTTCTAACGTAGAAGATTTTTCCGCTTGGCTTACTTCAGTACGTGGAAATACTCATCTTGTTATTGATGAGCATCGTCCTGTTCCTCTTGAAAGACACGTTGTAATACAAAAAGATGGGCAAACAGAACCTGAACTTTTAAATCTTTACGATTCTAAAAGCGTTACAAGCGCTAATAAGCGTGTTAATCCTACTCTTGCTAGACGTCTTTTGGAATTAGATCGTTATGCCTCTAAGAGAGCTAAATTCTCTAGAAATAGCAAACACGGTAGGGGAAAACTTTCTAAGTATTCTAATGGCCGTAACGAATCTAATAATAGTTCCAGTGCTAAACGCCATACTCCTAAACGTTGGGCTGTTATAGATGAGCTTGATTATTTGAATATGCTTCCTGGAATTTATTTTATTTTTTCTCGCTCAGGCTGCGATCAAGCTGTACAGCAATGCTTAAACGCTGGTTTGACTCTCACAAGCGACGATGAAATGTATGAAATTCGCAAGATTGTGGATTCTATGGTGTCAGACCAGCTTTCCAAGGGAGATCTTCATGCTCTTCGATTTGAGCAATTCCGTTACGATTTAGAACAGGGATTCGCAGCACATCATGCTGGAATGATTGCACTATTCAGACATATTGTTGAAACTCTTTTTGAGCGCGGTCTTATAAAAGTTGTGTTCGCTACTGAAACTCTCGCTCTCGGATTAAACATGCCAGCTAGAAGTGTGGTTGTTGAAAAACTTGTTAAATTCGATGGAACTGGTCATGTTCCTCTTACTCCTGGAGAATTCACTCAGCTTACTGGTCGTGCTGGTAGAAGAGGTATTGACGATATTGGTCATGCTGTTCTTGTAGATAATGCTGATTTTGTGCCTCAACAAGCTGCAGCGCTTTCCAGTAAACGCGTTTATCCTCTTCACTCAAGTTTCGCTCCTACGTTTAATATGGCTGTGAATCTTTTGCACACTAGTGACACTGTAACTGCGAGAGAAACGCTTGATAAGTCTTTTGCTCAGTGGGAAGCAAATGAATCTGCTCAACGACTTCAAAATCGTATGAAAGAGCTTCAGGACGCTCTTAAAGGTTACGAGGATGCGTTCAAATGTGATAAAGGCGATTTTTCTGAATTTTTGAAATTGCGTATGCAGCTAAAAGATGCTCAGCATGATCAACGCCGTAAGTTGAAACACACTATATTTCGCACTGAATCTGAAAGAAGTGCTGCGTTTAAAGCTTTAGACGATAAGATAGATAAGCTTCGCAAAGAAGAAAGGAATCATCCTTGCGCAAGTTGTACTGATATTGTTGATCATCTTCGCTGGGGATATCATTGGATTCGCGAAAATAAAGAGCTTAGTCAAGTAAGTGAACGTTACGAAGCTCGTACTGGATCAGTAGTTAGAGAGTTTGACCGTATTTGTAACGTTCTTCGAGAACTAAATTATATTACGCAAAGCGATGATCATAGTGCAATGCAGCTTTTAACTGAACGAGGTCAGCTTTTAAGAAGACTTTACAATGAGCTTGATATAGTATTTGCCGAATGTATTTGTGGGGGAGTTTTCAATAATTTGCGTCCTCAAGAGCTTGCTGCATGCCTTTCGGCTCTTGTATATGAGTCTCGTGGTTTTAGCGATGGAGAACCACGAAGATACCCTGGAGGGCAAAAAGGAATAGTGTTTGAAAGAGTGTGCGCTATGAAGGATGTTTTCATGCAAACACAAGCCTTGTGCGATAAATCTCATTTGCCTGAACTTAGAACACTTGAATTTGGTGCAGTAGATATGATGTACGATTGGGTTCAAGGTGCTGAGTTGTCGGAAATTCTGCGCGATCATACTGATATTACCGGCGGCGACTTTGTTAGACAGTCTAAGCGACTGGTAGATATACTTACACAGCTTTCTGTTGCAGGAGAGTATCTTAAAGCTATCGACGGCGTAGACCCATATCTTGCCGATTGTGCTAGTGAAGCTGCAAAATTAATGAAAAGGGGAGTAGTAGCATATTCAGACGTATGATTATGCGAAATTATACGAAAACGCAAAATTTTAAATTCCTGAATATAGTCCGTATTATTAGATATTTTTGTAAGTAGATTTTTTAAGGAGTTACTATGGCAGAACGTAGTTTGCGCGGAATGAGTATTGGCGCAAAGTCGCTTGAATCTGATGACAATGTAGATTTTGCTGAGCGTAATGATATAGCATATGTGTGTCCTAAAGGTCATCGTACTATTCTTCCTTTTGCTCAGGGAGCTGAAATTCCAGAAGAATGGGAATGCCGCTGCGGAGCTATAGCTCATCGTGAAGGTGAAGACGATCGCCCTGAAGACGATTTTAACAAGCCAACTCGTACTCACTGGGATATGCTTTTGGAACGACGCAGCGAAGAAGAGCTTAAAACTTTGCTTGAGAAGCGTCTGAAAATGCATCATGAAGGTTGGATTCCTGATTATGAGTGATTGCTACTCAAAGATTTCCAGCGAGAACAAACGCAAGATTCTGCTGCTGGATCTTGATGGCACATTAACACAATCTGATGCTGGTATTATTGCTTGTGCAAAACTCGCAATGAGAGAATTAGGCCAGCCAATTCCTGATGATGCCGAAATGCAACGCTTTATCGGGCCGTCAATTCTAGAATCTTTCCAGCGTAATCATATGCCTGAAAGCCTGCAGAAAAAAGGCGTTGCTTTATATCGCAAGTATTATTCAGAAGTAGCAACTTTTGACGATCCCAAAAATCCTGGTCATAAAATTCCTGGATGCTTGCTTAATAGAGTGTATGATGGCATTCCTGAGCAGCTTGTAGCTTTGCGAGAATCAGGTTTTTATATGGTTACTGCTTCTTGTAAGCCTGAGTATCAGATTAAGCCTATTTGTGATTATTTTGGATTAACAACGCTTATTGACGGCATTTACGGCGCAAGTCGCGATATGTCTAGAATTACGAAGCCTCAAGTTATTCGTTACGTTTTTGACAACATTCATTACGATCCGTCTTGTGGAGATTTGGCACTTATGATTGGTGATCGTTGGACTGATGCTGACGGCGCAAAAGATTGTGGACTTGATTGCTTAGGTTGCGCTTGGGGTTACGCTGAGCCGGGTGAATTGGCTTCTCACGGATCATACAGGATTATTGATACTGTAAGTGAACTTTGTAGCGCAGTTAACGAGTATTTCAAAATCCGATAATGTACGTTATGTCAAATTAGATATTTTTTATAAAAGTAACTACATAAAAGTAACTCTGCAAATATCAACAATCCACTATTTATACATTCGATTCTTATAGATCTACTTCTTATCTGTTACAGAAACAGAATAAAAAGAGTAAACAATCATGCAAATTAAAATCACAAAAGCAAAACCAACGCTAGTAAATTCTACAGGAACAACAAAAGCATGCAGCTGCTCAAAAGTTTCATCAGAAATAAGATTATAAAAATCGCAAACACAAACGAGAATATACGACAAAATCATAAGCGGCCACGCACTGCAATATAAAGCAATACAATTCCAAGAAACTAACGGCGGCCGGTAAGAAGGCTTATACGAGGAAACATCCCCACCAATACTCTTAATATATTTCCTATCTCTACTTAACTTTTCCCTATATTTAGAAATTGGTATAAGGAACATAAAAAAGCTAATTAAGAAAATAATCAAAACCGAAACCCACAAAACAATTATTGCACATGCAAGAATATTACTAAGAGCATCATCGCTAAACATGTTAAACATAATTAGATCCCTAAACTTTACCTGTACTATATTCTTGTACTAAAAAATATTCTAATCATCTTCAATACACGTAGAAAACTCTTCAGATTCAAGAGAAGACTCTACTTTGCTCATAATATTAGAAAGAGACAGAACAACAACAGCATCACCATCAGCAAGCATCTGCTGCATATTTCGCTGATTTGCATCACACTCTTTAACACAGCAGCCATTACACAATATAGTCATATCACTAAGTCGAGCAAAAGAATGACGATCTAAAAACATGATAGCAGTAGTAACATTCTGCAAATTCATTCCAGCATCAAGCAAACGTTTAGCAACAGCCATAATTGCTATATCTTTAGTAGAATACAAACGCCTAGATCCAGAACCATGAGAAGGATTAACAGAAGGTTCAATAATACGTTTACGAGCCCAATAATCAAGCTGACGGTAAGTTATACCCGCAATTTTCATAGCAACACTACCACGATAACCGCGTATATTCTCACTCTCAGGAGCAAACGCAAACAACTCCCCCTGCACTGGAGTCTCAAAAAACTGGCTCTCAGGACCTTCCACGTTTGCTCTCATATCCAACCTTGAAATATAAAAAAATATAAAAAACCGAGAAGCAGTGTGAGCAACGCAACTCTTATATTAAAAATTACGCAGCTCACACAAGACTCTATCACTCACATAAAGTGAATAAACAAACACCCTACATAAGTTAATCGAACATACACGAAACTCGCAAAAATTGTGTTCTATAAAATTACCGAATCATTCTACTAAATCATTCAGAATAATTATTAGGCAACGCATCATAAGAGAAAAATACCAAGCGGAATTTACCAATCATGATCTCATCGCCATTATGCAACACAGCCTCATCGACACGCTTCCTATTAACGTAAGTACCATTCAAACTACCTGCGTCAGTAATTGTGAAAGTATCACCGTAACGGCGAAAAACAGCATGCGAACGAGAAACAGTAGAATCATCTAATAAAATATCAGCATGAGGATCTCTACCAACTGAAACAACATTCTCATCAAGCAAATAACGAGAACCAGACACAGCTCCCCTAGTAGAAATCAACAGTGCAGTACCAGGCGAAAGCTTAGAAATAGTATCAAGATCATCCTGCCTTAAAGGACGATCTGAAGTAGAAGTAATAGGAATACGTATGGCTGGCATACCAATAATAGTGGTTTCGCCAGCGGTAGGAATCGGTTCAGTCATAATTGCTATTCTACCTTGTTACTCGACCGGTTTTGCATATTGATACTGTTTTGGTTCGCGTGTCGTAGTAATTTCTACTTCCTCAGGCGTTGACACGTAAACTGACGCGCCGAATTTAACTTTTAGCCTAGAGCCAACACCACCAGCAATATTGACAGCATTTTGCAAATTCTGAGGGTCTCCGATAGCTTTTACAACATACGGAGGCTCAATAGAAACACCATCACAAAGCAATCCATGTTTAGTATCTGAAATATATGTTGATGTTACAATGCGTATGTCATTAATAGACATAACCTCTACCCCAGCGTTACGCAGCTCCTCAATAAGCTGAAACATTGTGGCAGAATCAACCCTATCTTTATCACCATCAGTAATATTAATAACTACGCCTTTACCAACAGCAGGAAGACGGCCAGAAATAATTCCGTTAGTCTCAGCATTTTGACGCGCAATGCGACGAGCTTCTTTCTGCTTATCAACTGAAGCTTGTAAAGAATTAAGCTGACCGCTCAACTCACTTTTTCGTTGCTCTAAATTTTGAATTTGCGAATTAGTTTCAGTAATAAGTCTAGTAAGCTCCTCCTCATTCATAGTTTCATAAAGAGAAGTTGTACTGTTATTAATCTGAATCATGTACGCAAAACCAAGCAAAGCGCACAAAAACATCATAAGCAATCCAGTAATAATACGAGTACGAGTGGTGTGCTCACTTAAAGAAGGCTTAAGTTTACGACGAACAACAGGAAATGACCCAGTTTGAGTTAAATCACTTTCCTTATCTTTCGCATGCTGACGGTGAAGCTTACGAACTATATCATCTTTATTAGGCGTAGAGAAAAGAGGTGCCATCTTAACTCCTGAAAATAAAACGTCTAATTGCAGAAACGTTAGAGAAGATACGAATACCTAAAACAACAATAACCGCAGTCTGAAGTTGAGCTCCAACACCAAGCTGATTACCAAGCAGAACAAGCAAAGTAGCAGCAATAACATTAGAGAAGAATGAAATAACAAAAACTTTATCAGAGAAATTACGCTCACAGTAAGCTCTTGCAGCGCCAAGCAAAGCATCTAACGCAGCAACAACCATAATTGGCAAATATGGTTGAATAACAATTGGTATATCAGGATGGACAACAATACCAATCAGTGCTCCTATAATCAAACCAAGAATTGCTGCCATAATCTACCTTCTGCCTTCCTTGTTCTCTTTTCCCATAATCATTTTTCCTTTGCAAATTTCAAATCGCCAGTTCCAGCGGCAGATAATTTAATCATATCCGAAGTCGTAATTTGCGGATTCATACCAGCATTAGTCAAAGACGCATACCATGGCGAAAGTTTAGCCTCATCAAGTTTCCTAATAATATTGTCACGATTACCAATCGCCTCAATAACATAAGGACTTTGAGTTTGATTTACACCAACTAATACAGTTTGACCGGCAGTACGAATTGAAGTTTGAGCACCCAAACGATGACCATTAACAGATATAGCTTCGGCACCAGCATTCCACAATATTGATACAAAAATTTGTATATCTCGATCGGTAATAACTCGAACTTTAGCGCCCTTAGCCTCACGAGGCAATGTTGAACCAACAGCATCAGAAGTAGCAACCATCGGATTTGCTACAGTAATCACAACTCCTGAGCCAGAAACAGCTCGCGTACCATTAGTAATATCGTCTGATTGAACAAGTTTATCTTCTTCAGGCGTAATCATACGCTGAGATTCTTTATTAACACTATTCTTTAGCGATGAGACTTCCTGAACTAAACTATCAAAACGATTAGTATGCTCAACTAACTCGTTAGCAAGAGAATTACGAATCGCTTTACGAGGATCAGTATGAAGTCTACGAACAAACTGACTACCAACTGTTCCTATAGCAATACAAATAATAAATACTACAATTCTAGTAATCCAGCGGCTTACTACACCAACTTCTTGCCTACCCAGCCTAGAATCCATAAAAAGCGGATCTACAGGTCGATTAATCAAATCGTCAATAAGTTTCAACGAATAGTCATCAACATAACGCCTACGATCATGCTGACTAGCAAAACGATTCACATTCCGAGTTGCGTGATGAGTATCGATATTAAAAATTGAAGTGGAAAAAACTGCACGCCTACGCGCAAGAGAAGAACCGTCTTGAGCAGGAAACGACACAGGAATCGGAGCTAACAATTCAGGCAAAAACTCACTATGCACGCTCAAATCTTGAGCATGCTCTACAGAGTTTTCAGTATCATCACGATATCCCAAACTGCCACACCTCGCATAACTAAATTAATACTCTGCAATCAGCGCTTAGCGCTTTTTGAAAAGTAAACAATATGCTTGACGAACATACATGATTCCCGCACACCAATACAAGACAATACCCCAAATTCCGCAAGAAAGAGCTGCAGCGTAAAGGAGAGAAACAATCACGGAAGCAGGAGAAGCATAAACGACCATCAGAGACACAATAGTGAGCATAATTAACGCAGTGCCAGTTTTACCCATAAAGTTAACAGGTAACGGTCCATAACCGTATTGAGCTAATAGCAAAATCACTACAGCCATAGTAGCATCTCGCAATATAATCAATCCCAAAGCTGCCCAAGGAATGACATTAGCGTAAGCAAGAGCAAGAGTACTAAAAACAATAAGCAAACGATCAGCAATAGGATCAAGAATCTGACCAAGCTTACTTACCTGATTAAAAGTCCTAGCTATATAACCGTCTACGCAATCAGAAAAAGCAGAAACAGCAAGAATAATCAACGCCAATAACATGTCATGATGCGCAATAAGCCAAGCAACGTATGGTATTGAACAAATACGCAAAAAACTTATTAAATTAGGCACAGTAAAAACGTTATTACGCGCTTCTGGACTATACTCCTTATCCGAAGCAGATGTAGCCATAAAAAGTCCTCCAATGCACCATAACGCGTCTAATACTGCCATTGTACATGCTATAGCACTACAATCAATCCAACTAACTTACAGCAGAAACCCACATTCAAAATAAAATACTGCACAATCTAAATAATCAGAAAGTACAAAATCGGGGACATTACAAATGCCCCCGATTTAAAAAAACTATGCACGCCAAGCGGCTTGAGCAGTTTGACGAATAGTCTCAATAGCCTCAGATGGACTTTCAGCTCCGTAAACCGCAGATCCTGCAACTAGCACGTCAGCGCCAGCTTCAGCAACCGTTGCTGCAGTCGAAGGGCTAACTCCTCCATCAACCTGAATATGAGTCTGCAATCCACGACGAGTAATTTCGTCACGCAAACGACGAACCTTATTCATCTGATTACTCAAAAACTTCTGACCACCAAAACCTGGCTCAACGGTCATAATAAGAACCATGTCAAATTCGTCAAGAATGTCGAAAATAGGTTCCACAGGTTCTGCAGGACGCACAGCAAAACATGCTTTGCAACCCATAGAACGCAACTGACGAGCTAAACGCACAGGAGCATGAGTGGCTCCCATATGGAAGCTTACAGAATCAGCTCCAAGCTTCGCGTACTCAGGAGCCCAACGGTCAGGATCCTCAATCATAAGATGCACGTCAACAGGCAAATCTGTAACTTCACAAATACGCTTAACAATAGGTTCGCCTAAAGTTAAGTTCGGTACAAAGTGGTGATCCATCACATCAACGTGAACAAGATCCGCATTTGAAATCGCAACAAGATCTCGCTCAAGATTGCAAAAATCTGCGGAAAGAATACTAGGTGCTATTTGTATATTCATGGGTTCCATTCTAAGAAATACAAGAGACTACAGCATAAAACTTTATTTTGCTTGACGCTGAATTTCCATCTCATCAGATGTAATATCAATAAGTTTTTTAGAAAGCTCACTGCGAGTTTGTTTACTCTTCTGCAAATAAGCAAAAACAAATACCGAAAGAATAAACACGATGATAGAAACCCACACATTAATTCTCACACCCAAGAAAAGATGCGAAAAATCAATACGCAACGCTTCAATCCACGCTCTTCCAGCAGTGTACCAAATCACATACAGAACAAATATTGAACCAGCTTTCAAACGTTCAGAAAGCATTTTACCGAATCCAATAAGCAAAGCTGCACCAACAAAATTCCATATCATTTCGTACAAAAAAGTTGGATGGAAAAGAGTTCCAGCAGGACAAGTAGAACCATCGTAGCAACTCTCAAAATTACCGATAGCGCTACCCGTATTATTTATCTTCAATCCCCAAGGAAGAGTTGTAGGAGCACCATAAAGCTCTTGATTAAACCAATTGCCTAAACGACCTATGCCCTGCGCTATAAGCAACGCAGGAGCTGCAGCATCAGCTAACAAAGCAGTAGGATAATGTTTATGCATGCACCAGAACCATGCAGCCAATGCACCTAAAACAATGCCACCCCAAATACCTAAGCCGCCATTCCAAATACGAAATATTTCGAAAAAATCTCCATGAGAACCAAAGAAACGTTCAGGAGTTGTAATCACATGGTATAAACGAGCACCAATAATGCCAAAAGGAATACTTACTAAAGAAAGATCAATAATCTGATCGAAACTGCCGCCACATCGTTTCCAACGGCGAGAAATAATATACATAGCAACAGCAATACCAAGAAGTATAGCTAGTGCATAACAACGAATAGTAATTGGGCCGATAGAAAACTTTGAAAAGCTCGGCGAAGGAATATAAGCGAGATACATGGGCAAAATTCTAGTATTAGCCCATGATTGATAAAAAATAAATATATTACAGTTTTGCAAATCCAAGCAAAACCATAAGAACTGGGCTACAAAGAAGAATAGAATCTACGCGATCTAATACCCCACCATGACCCTTAAGTAAATGACCCATGTCCTTAATACCAATATCACGCTTAAGCATAGAAGCACATAAGTCTCCAAAAGTTCCAACTACGCCGGAAAGAGCACCCATAACGAATGGAATCCACCAATACGATAACCAACTATTACCGTAGAATCCGGCGACAATAGCATAAGCTCCTATAATCGCCAAAAACATTGAGCCAAGCAAACCCTCAACTGACTTTTTAGGAGAAATTCTCGGAGAAAGCTTATGCTTGCCAAGCCACGCACCAGCAAATAATCCGCCTGTATCACTTAAAGCAGGTAAAAACACTAGCAGCATGGCATGTGCCATAGAATATTTAGTATCCGTTAAGGTAAGAATTAGACAAGACGCAAGAAGAGGTATATATAAAACAACAAACAGAGAAGCAGACATATTAGTAAGAGTATTGCGCTCTAAATCAAAAGTAGAAGTTCTCTGTAATTTTTTCTCAACAGCCTGCATAGTTCTAGCAGATACAGTACTACTAAGAGTTGCAGCAATAACAGTCAACAGCAAAGAAGCCGCAATACCACTAGCCATTGCTACAGCATGCCATTTAGCGTAGTATGTTGCGAATATTGTTGATAAAGAGCATAAAGATAAAACAACGAAAGGAATATGTAATCCTATAGTTGCAAAATCTACATGCAATTCCCAAAGTGCTAATACCATAAAAACAGACAGCAGCACAACAAAAGCATCAGTACTAATAAGCAAGCATCCAACAATAACCGCAATTAAAACTACAGCAGTCGCAATAGCTTGAGGCATATTGCGACCTGTACGACGATTAATATCATCTAATGTTTCATGGGCGTTGTAAGAATTCTTTTGCGACGATAACTCAGCAGAAGCTAGCTTACTGGAGTTATCATTAACTAATTCATTTTTCGCACTTATATCATCATGATTAAGTTGATTCATACAACACCCATTTATTAATACTTATAGGAGATCTTACTAAAATCAGACTTCCATAATTTCTTTCTGCTTACCTTCAAGCAGAGAATCTAAGGAATCAGTGATTTGCTTAGTAAGCTTATCGAGATCCTTCTGTAAACGATCGCCTTCATCTTCGCCCATATCGCCATCTTTAACAGACTTGTCGATATTTTCCTTAGCCTTACGACGAATATTACGAACAGCAACCTTGCCTTCTTCAGCCTTAAGCTTAGCGAGTTTAACGTACTCTTTACGACGTTCTTCTGTAAGTTCTGGCATTGTTACTCTAATAACATTGCCGTCACGATTTGGACTTACACCCAAATCAGAGTCACGTATAGCTTTCTCAACAGCGTTAGCCTGCGAAGCGTCAAAAGGAGTGACAGAAAGCGTACGAGGCTCTGGAACTCCAATAGAAGCAACAGCTTTAATTGGTGTTGGAGCACCATAGTAATCTACCATAATGCCGTTAAGTAATGCAGGATTAGCACGACCAGTTCTAATACCAACAAAATTTTCCTTAGTAGCTTCAACAGACTTATTCATCTGTTCACGAGCCTGGTCAATAATACCTGACATGTGTGTTCTCCTGTCATCAGTCAATTTTCACAATATAATTTACGAAATTACAATATTCAAATGCTACGCAAATTTCGTTTTAAGCAAATGTAGGTTCAGCATCGGATACAAGAGTACCAATTTGTTTACCAATCAGTGCGCTTGTAACATTACCATCGCCTTCCAAACCAAATACTCGAATCTTCTGCTTATTATCTCTAGCCATAGAAAGAGCAGAAGCATCCATAACAGCTAAACCATCAACAAGAGCTTTATTGTAGCTAAGTGTGACAAATTTTCTAGCATTTGAATCTTTACGAGGATCCGCACTATAAACTCCATCAACACCATTCTTGCCCATGAGAACTTCATCACAGTGAATTTCCAAAGAACGCTGAATAGATACAGTATCTGTAGAGAAGTATGGCATACCTGCACCGGCACCAAAAATAACTACACGACCTTTTTCAAGATGCCGAATTGCTTTCAACGGAATATACGGTTCAGCTACTTGCCCCATTGTAATAGCAGTTTGTACGCGAGTTGCCTGGCCAGCTTGCTCAAGAAAATCTTGAAGTGCAAGACAGTTCATAACAGTGCCGAGCATTCCCATATAATCGCCGCGGCTACGATCTATACCAGCCTGCTGTAACTCAGCACCACGGAAGAAATTACCGCCACCAACAACGATAGCAACTTGAACACCCTGCTGCACTGCAGTAACAATCTCACCAGCGATTCTACGAATCACATGAGTATCAATGCCAACAGCTCCACCACCAAATGCTTCTCCCGAAAGTTTTAATAACACTCTACGGGACTTGCTTTCCTCCGCTTGTGCGATAGTCATAGATCCTCCAGTCCTCACAGCGAATGCAAGCATATCATTGCTATGGTATCCGTCAACAACGACACCTAAAACACAAATATAAAAATGAGCTACGCGCAAAGATTGCACATAGCTCATTTAATTAAGAACCAGATTTGATTCTTATTATAAGCGATGCTTATTCAGCAGCACCCTTGCCAACCTCAAGACGAGCGAAAGCCAAAGCGGTACCGCCAACTTCCTTGAACAAGTCACCAACGCTCTTGGAAGGATCCTTTACGTAAGCCTGCTCGAGAAGCACAGTTTCCTTGAAGAAGGCATTCATACGGCCTTCAACAATCTTTGGAACAATCTTCTCTGGCTTGCCTTCAGCCAAGGACTTCTCGGTAGCAACACGACGCTCAGATTCCAAAACTTCCTCTGGAACATCTTCGCGACGAAGCCACTGAGCACCCATAGCGGAAATCTGCAAAGCAGCTTCATGAGCGACCTTAGCGCCAGCTTCATCAGTAGCAATCATGGACACGATGCTTGGAGGCAACTCCACGGACTTCTTATGAGCATAAATCTCAACGTGTGGACCGCTTACCTTAGCAACCTGGCCAACCTTGACGTGCTCACCGAACAAGGCAGCTGCTTCTTCAACAGCTTCCTTAACGGTTGCATCTCCAGTCTTAGCTGCTAAAACTTCTTCCGCAGTGGAAGCAGAAGCATCAATAGCATGGTTAAGAACAGTTTCAGAGAACTCAACAAACTTTGGAGTCTTAGCAACAAAGTCAGTTTCAGAGTTCACTTCAACTGCGTAACCGGTTTCGCCTTCATCGGACTTTACAACCTTAGAAGCGATGGTGCCTTCCTGAGCCTTTCGGCCTTCACGCTTACCAGCGGCCTGAATACCCTTAGCGCGGATAATCTCCTTAGCGCGAGCAACGTCGCCTTCAGCTTCAGTAAGAGCTTTTTTAACGTCCATCATGCCGGCGCCAGTTTCTTCACGCACCTGCTTGATCAACGCTGCAGTAATTGCTGCCATTTTGTTCTCCTCATATCAATATGATTCACAGTAAAGATGCAAACGTACTAAAAATAAGCAATACGATTAACACAGCTTTACTGAATGAATCTTAGCTTATCAGGCCTTTGCTTCAGACTTCTCTTCCTTAGCAGGCTCAGCCTCAGCTTCACCTTCCTTGGTAAGAAGTTCCTTCTCCCAAGCTGCCATTGGCTGTGCCTCAGCACCATCAGCCTTAGCACCCTTGCCAGCATGCTCAAGCAAACCTTCAGCCACAGCATCAGCCATCAAGCTGGTAAGAAGTTCAACGCCGCGAATTGCATCGTCATTAGCTGGAATTGGATACTCAACAGCTTCAGGATCAGTGTTTGTATCAACAATAGCTATAACAGGAATACCAAGCTTATGAGCTTCTTCAACAGCCAAAGCTTCCTTGTTGATGTCAACCACGAACATAGCAGAAGGCGTACGGTTCATGTTACGAATACCGCCGAGCTGCTTCGAAAGCTTATCCTTCTCACGCTCAAGAAGCAAAAGCTCCTTCTTAGTTAATCCGGATCCACGCACATCGCTGAAGTCCATTTCTTCAAGTTCCTTCAAGCGCTTTACGCGAGTGGAAACGGTCTGGAAGTTTGTCAACATACCACCAAGCCAACGTTCGCTAACATAAGGCATGTTTACGCGAGTTGCTTGATTCTGAACAGCTTCCTGAGCCTGCTTCTTAGTGCCTACGAATAAAACAGTACCGTTGTGAGCAACAGTCTGCTTAATGAAATCGTAAGCCTTGTCAATCATGTCGAGTGACTTGAACAAATTGATGATATGAATACCATTGCGCTGAGTAAGAATGAACTGCTTCATCTTTGGATTCCAGCGACGAGTCTGATGTCCGAAGTGCAAACCAGCCTTCAGCATTTCACTCATGGTAATCTGTGCCATATCATTATACCTTTCTTGTCGGTTCTTGCCTGGCCATGTCTGTTCGCATGCAACTTGGTTTAACTTACGTATAAAACCCAAGCCGACCGACACGAACGGACGCGTACATGGCGCGTATTTGCGTGTCTGATAGACAATAAAAAGCGAGCAATCATATAACGCGACAATACTCATGCTCAAAATTGACACGCGAATGTTGATTATACCAGAAGAGCACTACTAAAAAGTCAGTGTTGTTACCGCAAAACACGGCAGCAACACTGACTGAATAAATTAATAAAAACGAGACTAAAAAGCGATTAAAACAAAATAGTAAAAATTAACGCGTTTTACTTCTCAGATCTCGCAACGCTTGCTTACGAACATCTTTTTCGAGTCTATCAAGATAAATATGTCCATCAAGATGATCGCACTCATGCTGCAACATGCGCGCCATAAGACCTTCACCCTCTAATACTATTTCTTTACCGTCAAGATCTATGCCACGAACACGCGCATAATTAGCTCTGCGAGTCTTGTACCATAAACCTGGAACAGATAAGCAGCCCTCATCGTCGTACTGCTCTCCGCTGAGCTCCTCAATAACAGGATTCAGAATATATCCAATACGACCATCAATATTGTATGAGAAAGCTCGCAAACTCACGCCAATCTGATTTGCAGAAAGCCCTGCACGACCAGGATCATTCACAGTCTCAAGTAAATCCTCAACTAAATGCCTAACAGAGGCATTAATATCACGTATTTCGTCGCAAGTAGTACGAAGTACAGGATCTGGGATTACTCGAATAGTACGAATAGTCACAAAAATCTCCTTAACACATAGAAGCACAAGTAAAATCAGAAAACATACCAACTAAAGATAGTACACATACTCAGCTTACTTTCAAGCTAAAAACTACTATTTTTGTTTACTATTATCTTCAGCAGATTCAGAATTATTATCACAATCTTCATTTAATTCTGAAGAGTCTTCACTAAAATGCTTCAAATGAGTGGTAGCTTGATCCAAAGCCTGACGAACACGAGGAGTAACAGCCTCTTGTGCCTGCTTAACCGTTTCCTGAGCTTGCTTAACTGTTTCAGTAGTCTTATCTAATATTTTCACAGTCGCAGGAAGTGGACGAGTGTTAGGCTTAGGAGCATACAGCTGCGTTTCAATAATATCTGCGTAGCGAGCAAGAATCTTTGGACGAACTATTTTCATGCTAGGTGTCAAAGTACCATTATCTTGAGTAAATTCCTCACTCAAAACAACAAACTTACGGACAGACTCAGCCCTAGAAACTGTACTGTTCGCCTGATCTATAAACTGTTGCACAACAGAGCGAACAGCATCATTACTTGCAACTTTCTCCATAGATAATGAAGTATCCATACCCTGATTCTTTAGCCAAGAACGAACCATATCAGGATCAAGCTCAATAAGAGCAGATACAAACGGCTTGCCATCACCAACTATTACCGCATGAGAAACTAGCGGACACTGAGAAATAATATTTTCCATAGGAGCTGGACTAATATTCTTTCCACCTGCAGTGATAATTATATCTTTCTTACGACCAGTAATAGAAAGGAATCCTTCATCATCTATTTCACCAAGATCACCAGAATGCAGCCATCCATCTTTATCAAGAACCTCATCAGTAAGATCAGGCCTATTATAATAGCCCATAAAAACGTTAGGACCTTTAATCATAACCTCATCATCATCAGCTAAACGAATAGTAATTCCAGGACCTGGGCGACCAACAGAACCAACTTGATTAGCATGCTCGAAATTAACAACACATGGAGCTGCAGTTTCAGTCATACCATAACCTTGAATAAAAGTTATGCCATCAAGACCATTGAAGAAATGCGCCAAATCAGCATTAATAGGAGCACCACCGCATGCAAGCCAAGCTAAATTAGGACCCAATGCTGAGCGAATAGAAGATCCTACAGTGCGCATATAGAAATTGTGATGTATACGCGCTGATAAAGAATGCGATCTACCTTCTACGCTGTCTTTAGACCATTTAATGAAATGCTTAACAGCCTTGGCAAAAATACGTCCACGAATACCCGCTCCAGCTTTTTGAGATGCTGCGTTATACACCTTCTCAAACACACGTGGAACTCCCAAAAGATATGTAGGTTTGAAACTGCGCAAATCTGCAAGTAAATGCTTCGCATTAGGAACGTAAGCAATAACTCCGTGCGCACCAATAGCAACATACTGTATATAGCGCGCAAAGCAATGTGCCAACGGAAGGAATAAAAGCAAACGACTTGGTTTATAAAGCATTTCGTTTAGAACATCATAGCCTGCGAAAACAATATGAGTAAAGTTGCGATGCGAAAGCATAGCTCCCTTAGGTTTTCCTGTTGAGCCAGATGTATAAACAATAGTAGACAAATCATCTGCGTGAACTGCATTGATTGCATTATTAAGTTCTTCATCTGCAACAGACTTACCAAAATCAGTTACAGCACCAATACCGCCAGCTTTAAAATTAAAAACTGCTTTAAGAGTAATTTTCTTATTGTCTTGACGGACTCTCTCTAAACATTGCGCATGCTCACTGTCACCAGCAAAAGCAATTACTGGCTTCACTTCCGCAATAATATCAGCAGCTTGTAAAGCAGAATCAGTTTCATAAATTGGGATACTTACAGCGCCAATACAAGCGCAAGCAAAATCGACAACACCCCACTCATAACATGTTGCTGAATAAATAACAACTTTTGATCCATGAGTAACGCCAAGAGCAATTAATCCTCTTGCTACCGAACGAACCTTTGAAAGCATGTCAGCAGCAGTAACATCATGCCATTGACGAGTATCATCATCTTGCCACTGTGCAATTAAACCTTGAGGGTCATGCATCGCCCTATTGGCAAGCAATGAATAAATTGTGTCACCATCTTTAGTTGGGTGAATAGACTCTACAGAAAATTCTCGCAGCATGCTTTTTATTGTACGTGATTAAATATGCCGACACGAACAGAATATATACAAAAATATTCCCACAAAATTATCTATTTTTACAAAAACATTCGTACAAACGACAATACAACTAAAAGATATCTTGACTTTTTGAATGAGATTCGTTACCGAATATCAAACAAAAAGTCAAGATAAAAAATGAAAACTGACTTAGACACGCATAATTATGACTTAATCTCGCAAGATTAGCCTAAGTCTGCGTAAGTGCATATCCATGCTCCATGACGATACTCTAATGACAGTGATTCCCAATAGCGCATTACGCCAACCATAACGCATACCACTCCTTCAAAGCGGTTTGGACTTACCATCATACCGTTAATCATGTTTGGTATAGCAGGGAATCTGCGCAGTCTTGAACGACTTTCAGAATCTTCAATTTCCTTAAAAAAGTTGTCCAAAACTGACCACATATTCTTCAATTTTGCCGAACATTCAGGCGTAAGCAAATCCCTCATTGCCTTCGGGACTGGACGACCGCGAGAAATATCAGCAACAACACAAGCGATTCTGCACGTTCTTAAAGCGAGTGATAAGAATAACTTTTCGTCATCCGTGCTATTAAAACACACGCCTATATGATACGGCACAGAAGAGTTCACAAAACCAATAGGTAATACTCCCTCATGAGCTGGTAATGGTTCTCTCGAACGATATGGAAATTGTGGAGGTGGTTCTTTTTGCCATCCACAATTTCCCATACCACATGCCCATTCGTTTCCGCACTTTTCATTTTCATTTCTACCGCTTTGATTCTCATCAAATGGTTCTTTCATTGTTCCCATAACAGAAACCATTTTTATCTTCCCATCTCTTTTTTTCTCTATCTTTCTTAATCCAATTTTTAGTAGAAAAATATCGACTTAAAATCGGATTAGAAATAGCATACACCGCGATTAAGTAGCATTTTGAATAAAATCAAAAAATGTGTATAAATTATAACTGGTGTCGGTGTGTTCCTTGAAAAATCAAGGTTTTTTTAAAATAAAGTTATACACATTACGGTTTATAAAATCACAACTTCCGTGATTTCAGTATTAGACAATAAAACATGCGTACTAATTTCGTCAATATACGGCATTAGCCTGGTAAGTATGTCTCAGGAAATTGAAATAGGTTTGGGCAAAAAAGCCCACGTCGCATATTCTCTCGACGATGTTGCTATCCTCCCTTCACGACGCTCACGCGACCCTAAAGCCGTATCAACTACTTGGCAAGTAGACGCGTACACATTTGACGTTCCTGTTATTGCAGCTCCTATGGATTCTGTTACAAGTCCAGATACTGCTATTGCAATGGGTCAAATGGGTGCTCTTGGTGTTCTTGACTTGGAAGGCTTATGGACTCGCTATGAAAACCCAGAGCCTCTTCTTAAGGAAATATCTGAGCTTCCTGACAATATAGCAACGAGGCGTATTCAGGAAATTTACGAGGAACCAATTAAACCAGAGCTTATAGCTGAACGTTTGCACACAATACGAGAAGCTGGAGTCACTGTAGCCGGTGCTCTTTCTCCACAGCGCACTCAAGAACTTTATAGCACTGTTATTGAAGCAGGCGTTGATCTTTTCGTAATTCGTGGAACTGCAGTTTCTGCCGAACATGTATCAAAAGATCACGAGCCACTCGATTTGAAGAAGTTCATTTACGATTTAGATGTTCCTGTTATAGTGGGTGGATGCGCTGATTATACTTCTGCACTTCACTTAATGCGCACTGGAGCTGCTGGCATTCTTGTTGGTTTTGGCGGAGGCGCAGTATCTGCAACTATGAACACTCTTGGCGTTCAAGCTCCATTAGCCACGGCTATTGCTGATGTTGCTGAAGCTCGTCGTGACTACATGGATGAGTCAGGCGGACGCTACGTGCAGATTATTGCAGATGGCGGAATGGGAACTTCCGGCAACTTCATAAAGGCTTTAGCAATGGGAGCGGACGCTGTAATGCTAGGCACTCCTCTGGCGAGAGCAACTGAAGCACCTGGGCACGGCACTCATTGGGGTGCTGAAGCTCGTCATGCTTCTTTGCCACGCGGAATGCGCAGTCATGTTGGAACCGTTGCTCCTTTGGAAAATGTTCTGTTTGGACCAAGTCATGAAGCTGATGGCACAACTAATTTTGTTGGAGCTTTACGACGCACTATGGCTTCAACAGGATACGTGGATGTTAAAAGTTTCCAACGTTGCAATGTTGTTATAAACCCGTTCCACAGTGATATTCGCTAATAGTGATATTCGCTAATAGTTATATTAACTTACAATATTTGGATTTAAAGCTAAATTTACAGCCTGGCATCTTGTAGTGTGTCAGGCTGTAATTTTATTAGTGACACTAATTTTAATCATCAGTGGAAGTTATATTTTGCTATCTATACGAATTATGCTTCAATATTATGCTTCAAACATCCTCACTTATTTTTGAAGTAATCGTATATTATTTCAGCTTTACTCTCTCCTATTCCTTCCACTTGTTTTAACTGTTCAACTGAAGCCTCACGCAAGTTTTTTACAGAACCAAAAGCGCCAATAAGTCGCTTTCTATATACGGCTCCGATTCCAGGTATAGAGTCTAATGAAGATTTAATTAATCCTTTACGTCTACGATTGCGATGGTAAGTTATAGCAAAACGATGAGATTCATCGCGAGCGCGCTGTAGCAAATATAATCCTTCCGAACTTCTTTTAAGAATAATAGGATAATCACTATCTGGAAGCCATACCTCTTCTAACTTTTTAGAAAGTCCACATACTGCTACTCCTGTTATAGAATTATCTTCTAATGCTTTCATAGCTGCTTTGGCTTGTTCTCTACCTCCATCAACAACTATTAGGTTAGGAGAATAAGCAAAACGGTGATTGCTCTTTCCTGTATTTTTAGTATTACTATTTTCAGAGCCAATATTATTTTCGTTCTCGCAATTGCTTATTGAGGAGTCAGCATGTTTAAATCTTCTCGAAATTGTTTCATAGACTGCACTTAAATCATCAAGTCGACCGTTACCATCATCTCCACGAATAGCAAAATGCCTGTAGTCACTTGGTTTTGCTATTGCATCCTCAAAAACAACCATTGAAGCTACCTGGTAAGTACCATCAACAGTATTCGAAATATCGTAACATTCTATACGCAGAGGTGACTTAGATAATCCTAAAGCTTTAGCAACTTCATTCATTGCTTGGCTGCGCTTTTCTAAACTATTTATGCGGCTGGCTTTTAGTCTTGTTAAAGCCTGATTAGCATTATCGTTTGCCCTCTCAAGTAATTCACGTTTTTCTCCACGAGAAGGAACTCTAATAGTTACTTTTGAACCTCTTAATTGCGTAAGCCATGATTCTATTTCACTTCGCCTTTCGTCTTGAATAGCGATAGGAACAATAATTTCTCTAGGTATTGGAGAAATTGGTGCAAGAAAATCTTCTCTACCAGTTGTCTCTTGTCTTTCTCGCCTCATTTTTGTTGCTTTCGCACGCAAATTAGAATCCGTAGCAGTAGCATTCTGAGTATTAGATACTGCGTTACGCGTTTCTTCTATTCGAGAATTTGAGTTCTTTGATTTTAAACTTTCTACGATGCTTTCATGATTTTTTTGATCAATTTGCGCATTTTCTTGATATTCTCCATACAAGTGCACTAATAAGTCGGCAAGAAGATCTGTATCGTCTTTATCGTCGGCACGTTCAACCCCCCAATTTCGTTCACCTCGAATAATTCCGGAACGTACGAAAAAGACGTGAACTGATCCTTCTAGTTCGTCACTGCTTAAACCAAAAACATCTGCCTCTACATCTTCATCTAGAACTACAGAATTTGATTGCAAAACTGTACTAAGCAAATTAATTTTGTCTCGTAATTTTGCTGCTCGTTCAAATTCCAATTCTTCACTTGCTTGCTTCATATCACGATTGAGTTGTGCTAAATATGATTCGCCCACACTGCCAGTAAGCACTCCAACGAGTTGACTTACATACGTTCTATGAGTTTTAAAATCAATACTTCCTACACAAGGTGCCGAACACTTTCCTATTGAAGCAAGCAAACATGGTCTACCTGTTCTTCTTGCTTTATTAAATGCGCTTGAAGTGCAAGTGCGAACTGGAAAAGCTTTTAGTAATGAATCTAAGCTGTGACGAAGTGGCCATACTTTAGCGTAAGGCCCAAAATACTGCGCTCCACGACTACCACGGTTTCTAGTAATCCATACTCTTGGGAATTTCTCTCCCACACTTACAGCCAAATAAGGGTATGTTTTATCATCTCGAAATACAACATTAAATCTTGGATTAAACTCTTTAATCCACGTGTATTCAAGACTAAGTGCTTCTATTTCAGTTTCTACAACAGTCCATTCCACACTACGAGCAGTTAAAACCATAGTTTGAGTTCTAGGGTGAAGCTGATAAAGAGGCTGAAAATAATTAGCAAGACGATTTCGCAAATTCTTAGCTTTACCAACGTAAATTACACGGCCTTCTTCATCTCTCCACTTATATACACCAGGTTGCGCAGGAATATCTTTAGAAGCCGGCCTGAATAAATCTCTAGTGTCACCTAATAATGGTGCTCCTAAAGCGTTTACATGATTCTCATTAAAATCAGAAACCATATTAAAATCAGTTTTAGTTTTATGCCAATTAATATTTTCTGCAGACTTACCATCTTTCAAATTATCTAATAAATTATCGCTTATAGAATTATTCGAACTATCCATTATTCACCTCCTTTCACATAAGAAAATCTCATTTATTTGCTTAAAAATTTATTTACCTAAAAGTTGCAGCAGACTGTAAAGGTTGATCGCATTCTATTTATTGTTAAGCATTTGCTTAAGGAATTTACCAGTCCAACTTTTTTCACATAGTGCAACACTTTCTGGACTTCCTTGAGCAACAACAGTTCCTCCAGAATCTCCCCCTTCTGGCCCTAAATCAATAATCCAATCAGCAGACTTTACAACATCAAGATTATGCTCAATAACAATAACACTGTTACCTTTATCTACAAGGGATTGAAGAACTGTTAAAAGTTTTCTAACATCCTCAAAATGAAGACCTGTAGTAGGTTCGTCAAGAATATAAACAGTTTTTCCTGTAGATCTACGTTGCAATTCTGTGGCAAGTTTTACTCGCTGAGACTCACCGCCGGAAAGTGTTGTGGCACTTTGTCCTAAACGAATATAACCTAATCCAACTTGTACAAGAGTGTCTAAATAACGTGAAATAGAAGGGTAAGCTTTGAAAAATACTGCTGCCTCAGAAATAGACATGTCAAGAACATCAGAAACAGACTTGCCATTATAAGTAACTTCCAAAGTTTCTCTGTTATATCTTTTTCCGTGACATGTTTCACATTCTACGTACACATCCGGCAGGAAATTCATCTCGATTTTTAAAGTACCGTCACCATGACACGCTTCGCAACGACCACCTTTAACATTGAATGAGAATCTTCCAGGGCCGTAACCTCTAACTTTTGCTTCTGCTGTTTGTGCAAAAAGCGAACGGATTTTATCCCATACTCCCGTGTATGTTGCAGGATTAGATCGAGGCGTACGGCCTATAGGATTCTGATCTACATGAACCACTTTGTCGCAATACTCTAGGCCTTCTACTCTCTTGTGCTTTCCTGGAACAATTCGTGCTCCATTAAGCTTATCTGCAAGAACTGGGTAAAGAATAGAATTTATTAGTGTTGATTTACCAGATCCTGACACTCCTGTAATGCAGGTAAATACTCCCAAAGGTATACTTACATCAATATTTTTAAGATTATGCTCTTTAGCACCAATAATATTAAGCATGCGTTCTGAATCAACCAAACGCCTATTTTTAGGCACTTCTATTGATTTTCTTCCTGAAATATAATCTCCAGTAATTGAGCGTTTTGCTTTAACAATATTTGTTGAAAGACCAGAATAAACAACTTCACCGCCATGCTCTCCAGCTTCAGGGCCAATATCTACAAGCCAGTCTGCTTGACGAATTGTATCTTCATCATGCTCAACAACTATAAGAGTGTTGCCAAGGTTGCGTAAGTGATGAAGTGTTGCAATTAGACGCTCATTATCTCGTTGATGCAACCCAATAGAAGGCTCATCCAGTACGTACATTACTCCTACTAAACCTGAACCTATTTGTGTAGCTAATCTGATTCGTTGCGCTTCACCACCAGATAGTGTTTTTGCTGCTCTTGAAAGAGTTAGATAGTTTAAACCAACATCATTTAAAAATCCAAGTCGAGCACGTATTTCCTTTAGAACTTCTCCTGCAATAAGCGCTTTTGAACCTTCTAACTTGAGTGAATTTACCCACTGCAAACTTTTTTCAACTGGCATATCGCAAACTTCAGATATTGAAGTATCTGATACCGTTACTGCAAGAACTTCTGGACGTAAACGCTTTCCCTGACACTTTTGGCACGGTACTTCACGCATGTATGACTCATAATACTGTCGCATTTGATCAGAATCAGTTTCATCATGCTTTCGCATAAGAGTACGTACAACGCCTTCGAAACCTGTAGAGTATTCACGTTGCCTACCCCACCTGTTTTTGTATGAAACTTTTACGCTGAAATCATGGCCATACATGATTGATTTCTGAACACTTTCTGGCAAATCTTTCCAAGGAGTGTTCATACTAAAACCTAAATCTTGTGAAAGGCCGGAAAGTATATGCTGATAGTACATACCTGCAGCTTTATTCATTGACCATGGTTCAATAGCGCCTTGAGCAAGAGATTTATCAGGGTCTGGAATAACTAGTTCAGGATCAATCTCAAGATTGTACCCAATTCCGGAACATTCTGGACATGCTCCATAAGGAGCGTTGAACGAAAAGGTTCTTGGCTCAATTTCATCAAGTTCTAGTTGATGATTGTTAGGACATGAACGATTCTCAGAAAAAGATTGACGACGATTAGAAGAATCTTTCGGCTCATCGACAAAGTCAGCAATCATAACGCCCTTTGAAAGTTTCAAAGCCGTTTCTATAGAATCTGTAAGACGAACTCTAATACCATCTTTTATAACTAGACGATCAATAACAACTTCAATAGTATGTTTTTTCTGCTTTTCGAGAGTAATATCTTCAGAAAGCTCACACATATTACCGTCAATAATTGCGCGCGCATACCCGTCTGATCTCAATAATTCGATAGTATCTTTAAACTCTCCTTTTCTTCCTCTGACCACTGGAGCTAAAATTTGCAATCTCGTGCGTTCAGGCAATGACAGTAATGTATCTGTCATCTGTTGAGGTGTTTGAGCATTAACAAGTTGACCACATTCAGGGCAATGAGGAATACCAATTCTAGCAAATAATAATCTTAAATAATCGTATATTTCTGTAATAGTTCCAACAGTAGAACGAGGGTTACGATTCGTAGTTTTTTGATCAATAGAAACAGCTGGACTCAATCCTTCAATAAAATCAACGTCAGGCTTATCCATTCTTCCTAAAAATTGCCTAGCGTACGCGCTTAAAGATTCAACA
This sequence comes from Gardnerella sp. C0684A1, assembly GCF_055326835.1. Classification (NCBI taxonomy): domain Bacteria; kingdom Bacillati; phylum Actinomycetota; class Actinomycetes; order Bifidobacteriales; family Bifidobacteriaceae; genus Gardnerella; species Gardnerella sp. C0684A1. Next base: position 172,271 of record NZ_JBLTSX010000003.1, read on the forward strand.
TACCTACGTTGTCCTTCTGCAAACAATGTGTCAAAAGCTAAAGAAGATTTGCCAGATCCTGAAAGTCCGGTAAATACCACCATACGGTTCCTAGGAATAGACAAACTAACATTTTTTAGATTATGTTCGCGAGCGCCTTGAATTGTTATTTTCCATTCAGCAGGAACTTTAGATAAATCTGATACTATAGTGCCGTCATGCTCATTAAGTGGAGCATTATTAAGCAATACTTGTAATATATCAGATTGCTGACTTACTTTATTATTCACAACACACCTCCACGCATACGCTACTCCCCCAAAAACAAATTACACTTACTAAGTATAGAACAAGTGTTCGAAAAAGTAAAATTTACTTTATTTTGTTGAATGAAGCACAAAATAATGTTCTAAGTAGCTCTTCGTGACAGCCTAACAGTATAATGGTGAGTTTGGCTAATACTTTATTAAATACACACACAACAGAAGCCTAATTTTTGGGAAACGGATACATATTATGCCTATTGACGCACAAGCATTGACCATACAAATTGGTGCGCGCACACTGCTAAACCCTACCGATTTTCACGTTACTAAAGGAGATAAAATCGGTTTAGTTGGTCGTAACGGTGCAGGCAAAACTACTCTTACACGCGTGATTACAGGAGATATGCTTCCTGCTGGAGGTTCTATTCGAGTAAGTGGAGGTTTAGGATATCTTCCTCAAGATACACATGCAGCTGATCCCGAGCAAAGCGTAATTGATCGTATTATGAGCGCTCGCGATATTTCTTCTATTGTTTCTAGAATCCGCAAGGCTGAAAAAGAAATGACAGACCCAGACCCGGATGTCATAACTAAAGCTATGAACCGCTACGACAAAGCTATGCAAGATTTTGAAAAAGCAGGCGGTTACTCTGTACAATCCGAAGCAATATCAATGGCAACAAGCTTAGGTCTTCCGCAAGAAGTTATGCAGCAATCTTTAGGAACTCTTTCCGGCGGCCAGCGCAGGCGTATTGAGCTCGCACGTATTCTGTTTTCTAACGCAGACACATTAATTCTTGACGAACCTACAAACCATTTAGATGCAGACTCTATTATATGGTTGCGAAACTATTTGAAACGTTTCGAAGGTGGATTCCTTGTTATTTCGCACTCAACTGAGCTGCTTGATGAAGTAGTAAATAAAGTGTGGCATTTGGACGCTCAGCTTGCTCAAATAGATATGTATTCTATGGGTTGGAAGGCTTATTTGCATCAGCGCGTAGTAGATGAAGAGCGTCGCCGTAGAGAGCGCGAAGTTGCCGAAAAGAAGGCAGAACGTCTTATGAAGCAAGGTATTCGCTTGCATGCAAAAGCTACGAAGGCTGTTGCTGCGCAGAATATGATGCGTAGAGCCGAACGTTTGCTCAGTGAAACAAGTGAGGCTCAAAGCCGCGAAAAAGTTGCAGACATTCGTTTCCCTGAACCAGCTCCTTGCGGCAAAACACCTATTATGGCTAAAGATATTTCTAAAGCTTATGGTTCTAATATTGTTTTCGCGGGAATTAATCTTGCAATAGACAAAGGTTCTCGAGTTGTTATTTTGGGATACAACGGTGCTGGTAAAACTACAACATTGCGTATTTTAGCAGGAGAAGAAACAGCAGATACTGGCGAAGTAAAATATGGTCACGGCTGCAAAATCGGATATTTTGCTCAGGAACACGATACTTTGGATTTAGACGCGACTGTGTTGGAAAATCTACAGCATGTTGCACCAAATTTGGACGATACGCAAGCGCGTTCTATGCTTGGAAGCTTCCTGTTTTCAGGCGACGACGCTATGAAACCTGCTCGAGTGCTTTCAGGCGGCGAAAAAACGCGTCTTGCGCTCGCAACACTTGTTACATCTCAAGCTAACGTATTGCTTCTCGATGAGCCTACAAATAATCTTGATCCTGCTTCTCGTGACGAAATACTTAAAGCTATTGCAAAATATGAGGGCGCAATAGTTTTAGTTACACACGATGAGGGTGCTGTTGAAGCATTACAGCCGGAACGAGTTCTTCTTATGCCGGATGGCGATGAAGACTTGTGGAATGACGAGTATCTTGACTTGGTAGCAGAAGAGTAGCAACTAAAATAGTTACTAAAGTAGCTACTAAAGTAGTAAGTGCGCAAACAAAGAAAACAATATGAGGTGCAATTATGGGATGTGAACAGACACTAGATTCCGCGTCTCAAACGCAAACTCAGTCTAATGATAATATTTCTCACGCACACAATTTAGCGAAAGTAAACTGCGTAAAAAAATCTACAGTAGAGAACTTAAGCAGTTCATTTGATAATTGTAATTGCACTCATCATGTACTGAAACGTGTTTGGCACACTATACGCATACCACTTCTTATTGTTCTACTTATCAGTGCCTTTGAATGCACGCTTGGAAATATACAATTTTGGAGCAGTATTTCTGCAAGTACAGACAGTGCTTTCGCACACAATACTCTAGGTTCTGGCGTAACAAGATTAAAAACCGGAGGTCTTCTAATAACAGATCCTACTGAAGCGTACTTAGAAGTTGTTTCTGACGGATCTTCACCTTACATAAGACTGCAACGTTCAATAAAAGAGCCTGCTAAAAATTCTAAATACAATATTACTTGTGATATTCATGTACGAATTGACGTAAATAAGTATGCTGGAAAACCTTTACACGCCAATCCGTGCATTCTTGATGAAGCTTTACTACCTATGCCGCCAAAATCACGCGGAGCAACTAATACTCTACGAGTTTGGCTAGAACATCCTGCTGGTACAGTTCTAGACATAGAAGATGTTAGAGCAAATGCGCGCGCACAATTTACGTGGTCTTGGTTGCGCGTAACAATACTAGCCTTAATTTCCATAATGTTAGCTTTGTGGAATCCTTGGTCAAGATTGTGGAGCATGCCACTTAATACGCGCAGTCGAAAGCAAAGATTTGCTCTTGTAGCGTCTTGGGTTCCTTCAATCGTTATAACAATCGCAGTTATTATCTGGTCCATACAAGCTGCAACTAGAATGCGTTTCTACATTCCAGGAAATTACACATACGATTTTGATCAATACGCTCACACTGCAGACGCATTACTTCACGGAAAAACTCATCTCATGCTTCCAGTTCCTAAAGAACTAACTCAGTTGAGTAACCCTTATGATCCTGCTGCAAGAAATGAGCTGCTTAAAAACGGTGTAAGCAACATTTACTGGGATTACGCATATTACAACGGTCACTGGTATTCATATTTTGGACTACTCCCAGCAGTATTACTTTTCTTACCGTATCAACTAATATCACAGATTTGGGTTCCTGGCGGAGCAATGCTACCAACCTCCGCAGCAACTTTGGTTTTCCTAACTTTCTTCTTCATTGCAGGTTCACTTCTTGTAATAAGACTCTTACAAAAAACTGTTAAAAATCCTTCTTTAGCATTAGTAACTCTTTCGCTAACTTTCTTCTTCATTGCTTCAAACACTTCATATCTGCTGTTCCGCACATCGTTCTATTCAGTACCTATGGCTGCCTCGCTAGCTTTCACATCATTTGGATTATGGTTCTACTGCGGTGCAATACGAGAAGAAGATAATAATCTTTCGCTTAAAAGACTAGCTTTAGGTTCTTTCTTTATAGCATTAAATATTGGTTGCAGACCAACTTTTGCAATAGCAATACTTTTGGCTATTCCGCTTATATATAAACGCGTATTATCATGCGTTATTAATATTTTTAATCATACAAAAGTTGCTTACAATTTGAGTAAATTACTGCGCTTACTGTGCGCTTGGATTATGCCAGTTGTACTAACTGCAATTCCTTTCGGAATTTACAATATGCTTCGTTTCGGCTCTCCACTGAACTTTGGTAACGAATATCAAATCACTATTACGGATATGACTACCATGAAACTGCCGAAGAGCAACATAATACCGTCAATATTAAGTTATTTAGCTCTTCCTTTGCGATTCATACCAACCTTCCCTTGGATTGGAATTCAACCTATTGCTTTTGACCGTTGGCAATACGCAGAGCCTATGATTGGCGGTCTTTTTGCACTATGCCCTCTAGTGTTTATAGGAGTTGTAGCGGCGCTTATAATGCGAAAAAATTATAAGAGCAAAATATCGTATTTTTATTCTGCACTATACGTATTTGCAGGAATAATTTTAGTAATTTTTGACAGTCTTAAAGCTGGTATAGGTTGGCGTTATATTGCTGATTTTGCTTGGTCTTTCGCACTTGCTGCAGTTATTGGTATCGCTGTGGTTGTTCAAAAATATGCTACTTTATCAGATGAAGATACGATTATAAAAAAGATTTTCGTATACGCATTAAGAGCTGCAATACTTGCTTTCTTGTTCTTCTCTATAGCAATTAATTTCTTAAGCTGGTTCGTAACAGGACGAGAAGATTCAATGATACGCTTCTACCCTTCACTGTGGCATATTGCAAAAAATCTGTTTACTTTCATGTATTAATTAAAATATTTAAAAGTAGTTAAAATACTTTTAGATCAAGAAAGTTCAGAAATCATTCTATCTACAGTAGTAAGCAGCGAGCGAACACCAGCCTCAAATTTCTCAGTTTCAGGTAGAAGAGAAAGAGCCAAATACCCACTTACTGGCATATCAAAATAGTATCCAGGCTGTGACACTAGCGCATAATCTTTCATAAGCCTAATTGATAAATCATCATCATCAAGGCATGAAGGTACGCGCAGGAGAATATTCCATCCGCCTTCCGCTCTAAGTGCGCTAACGCAACAGCATGGCCAACTTGCTAATATTTCACGCAAAATCCGCAAATTATTTCTGGTTCGATTAAGAACAATATTAGTTTGCTCGTTTGCGTAGCCTAAAAGTTCAGGAATTCTATCTGCTACAGTAGAACCAATCGGCAAAAAGTCATCTGCAATAACATCAAGACGCTTTTTTGCTTCATCTACTAGAAGATTAGGTCCAGATATTTCAATCCAACCAACTTTTGCGTGAGGAGCAGCTAACATTTTAGAGAATCCATCAAGCGCAAAAACAAGCGTTGATTCTTCTCCAGCTAAACGCTTGTTACCGGTAAAAGGTTCAAGACTATAACCGTAAAACACTTCATCAGCAATAATTGCAACTTGATTTTTTGCGCACAGTTTTAACAGTTCCGCTCTCTCCTGCGGCTTTATATAAGATCCAGTTGGATTATTCGGATTAATTAACACAAGAGCACGAATTCTATTACTTGAATCCTCTAAAAGTTCACGCACTTTAACTAAATCTATAGTCCAGGATCCGTCATATCTAAGCGGATAATTAATAGTTTTTACGCATTGCAATCGCGCTATAGATTCTATTAATGGGTATCCTGGGGTTGGTGCTAGCACAGCATCTTCAGCATCGCAAAGAAGCATCATTAACCATGCGTAAGCTTGGGATGTTGAAGAAAGAACATATAAATTATCAGGATTAAGAAGCGCAGCAGAATTATTGCTACTACTACCACGATTATCTCGATTGTTAATATAATCTGCAAGTAGTTTGCGCACTTCCTTCGGTCCACGCGGATCAGCAACATATTTAGAACTCAAACATTTTGGTGCAAGTCCGTGAGAAGTAGGATTAGAATCATTAAGTTTTGTAAGCTTTATACCGCGCGACACAGCTTCGCGCTGAGCCAGAATAATAGGATTTGGCTCGCTAACATCAACTCGAGAAGAAAAACGCACCTAACTACACTATCTCATAGTCGATACGAGTAGGTTTTCTTAAAAATTAACGTTTTTAAAAAAATTTATTATCTAATATAAGAGTGCGCTAGGCGAGGAATAGAATCATCTCACCTAGCGCACTTTACTTCTGCGTAGCGCTCATCTTCTTTATTATCAACTACGCAGGGTCACCTTACTTCTCCCGTTGTTGCATCGCGTAATAGGCTGCACCAATAATACCAGCCTCATTGTGTAGCGAAGCAACTACTATAGGAGTCTTAATATCGATATGTGGCAAGAACTTTTCACTTACTCGGCTCACGCCACCGCCAACAACGAACAAATCTGGGTTGAAGTACTTTTCCATCAAACCGTAGTACTTAGTCAAACGCTTAGCCCACTTCTTATAACCCATATCCAACTTTTCGCGAACTGAAGAAGCAGCATACTTTTCAGCATCACCTTTACCTTTTTCAAGTTGAATATGACCTAGCTCAGTATTTGGAATAAGAACACCGTTATAAATCAAAGCAGTGCCAATACCTGTTCCAAGAGTCGTTGCAATAACTAAACCATCTTTATCTTTTGCAGCACCAAAATGCTGTTCTGCTAAACCAGCTGCATCGGCATCGTTAACAACAGTTACAGGTCTGCCGCAAGCTTCACTGAATACTTCAGTGACGTCTACACCAATCCAAGACTGATCAAGATTCGCCATAAACTCTAGCTTCTTACCAGGCTTGATTGGAGCTGGGAAAGCAATACCAACTGGAACATCTGGAGTAACGTTAAAATGTTCCAACTGCTGACGAACAATATCAGCAACAGCCTGAGGCGTAGAAACTGCAGGAGTAAGAATCTTATAACGCGGCTCAGCGAACTCACCCTTCTCCAAATTTACCGGTGCAGCTTTGATACCAGAACCACCAATATCAACACCAAACGCTTGTGCTGTGTCAATCATCGTTAACACTCTCCTCTGAATGCGGACAATGGAATATCACGTCCATTCTATCGTATTATTTACACGACACGCTTAAAAATTATGCTATGAGACTATTAGCTAGTATAAAGCAAATTCAAAAGCTGAACGTTTAAATCATAACTTTAAACCATAGCTACATACAAACTTCGAACAGAAAACTATTTCAAAGTAGGCATAGGTTTCCATGAACCATCATGCAAAATTTTTCTAGAAGCAACCCAGCCAGTAAACAACTTACGAATACCAGAAAAAATATGCTCACGATCAACTGCAAACAAGCGAATAATTTCCTTCGCAGCAGTTAAAGCAGTACCAATCGCAAACATAAACGGTCGAAAATCGCCATGAACCATAAAATAGCGCGCCATAAAACCACGATTTCTCATAATATGGTAACGATTCATGTCAGAAGTAGAATTTAATTGACGAACGCCAGCAATATCCCAATTAGGAATATCACGCGTACGTCGAAGAATAATATCTGGAATAACAATTGGATTCGTTACTTTACTAGCAAGATACCCATAAGTAGTATCATCCCAATAAATAAAGTAACGAGAATCAGGAAAACCAATTTTCTCAACAATATCGCGACGAATCAAACCACCCTCGAAGCACATCGTATTCATAACACGATATCCACAACGACCAAATTTGGCCGGAGCAATAGGATTAGGAATACCAAGAGGAACCAAAAAATCATACTGCCAGTAGAAATTACCACCGTCATAATCTAAACGGCTACCTTGAATAACCGCGTGACGCTTAGTCCAAGGTGCAAGACGTTCAATAGCTTCAGGAACAGTTTCAACATCATCGTCCATAACCCAAAACCATTTGGCACCAAGCTCATAAGCTTTCTTAACACCAGCACTAAAACCGCCAGCTCCGCCAAGATTTTCAGACTGAGGAGCATAAACAACGTGCGATTGATTTCCTTCAGAATCTTTTTCAGCTTTTCCCCAACGAGCAGTTAAAGCATCTTCCAAGCCATGCACCATACTGCGAGTTTCATCACTCTGCTCATTGTCAACAACAACAATACGCCAAGGGCATTCGTTTAAGCATTCAAAAGAATGGAATAAATGTTCCAATAATTCTTGACGCTTATAAGTGACCACAACAACAGCCAACTTATCAATAGTATTTACACTAGTATTCTTCAATTTACCCATATTGCTCATACTGGTATTCTCGCACTTACCCTCGCCACCATAACACATAAAAGAATCAGCACGTCACGAAAAGTTCACAATGTTCTTAGCTTGAGATAAAAAAGAATAGTAGTTTCAGGGAAGGTGAAAATCCTTACTGGCGGTAACGAAACATAGCATTACAAGCATTTTCGAAGCCCGCGAGCGGCATACAAGCTGCTGATTCGGTTCAATTCCGAAGCCAACGGTTACAGTCCGGATGGAAGAAACGGAGACCCACCATGGGAATTTCGCATACTCATAATCATCAAACAAACGCCAATAACACTCAATGGTCAAGCGAAAAAATTGCGAAATATGCGCTATTTGTAGCACTTTCAATGGCAGTAAGCTTCATAGAATTCCCGCTTATTCCAGACTTTTCATTCCTAAAATACGATCCTTCTGGAATCGTGTGTCTTGTAGCAGGATTCGCATACGGACCGGCTGCAGCAGCAATCGTAAGCATACTCGGTTTTGCACCACACCTCTTTACTAATCCACTCGGAACCGTGATGGCCGTACTCGTATCTTTAGGAGCTAGCGTTACAGCAGCAATCGTATACAAAAAAATGCATACCAAAAAAGGCGCAATCATTGCACTTTCGGCAGGCTCTATTGTTGCTATTGCGCTCGCAATAGCAGGAAATCTTGTTATTACTCCTCTTTACGCTCACATGACTGTTTCGCAGGTTGTGGCTCTTATTATTCCAGCACTGTTACCGTTTAATATTATTAAACTTGCGCTTCACGTTGTAGTAACAATGCTTGTTTATAAACCAGTTTCTAAACTACTTCACCACAGCAAGTAAATCTTATAAACGGCATAAACTATGCAAAATACCAGCACAAGCAGTAGTATGAACGAAACTCAAAATTGCGCAGTTGAAAACAATACTCTAGTAGTGTTGCGAAATATTTGCTTCAGCTACGATGATGGAAAAACTTGGACACTTAACAATCTAAGTCTTACAATTCGCTCCGGCGAACGCGTAGCGATTGTGGGAAAAAATGGTTCTGGCAAATCAACGCTGGCAAAGATTATTGCCGGTTTAACAGCTCCGGATAGCGGCTATGTTAAATTGTGCGGCGAAAAAGTTTTTGAAAATACTACTGCTTATGCTGACGCTTACAAAAATGCGCGAAAATTTATTGGCGCTCTGTTCCAAAGACCAGAAGATCAGATTGTTACTACTGTTACTGAAGATGATGTTGCTTTTGGACTGGAAAATTTAAACGTAGAACAGCATAAAATGCGAAAACTTGTTAACAATGCTTTAGAAGCTGTTCACATGCAAAATCATAGACTTTCTAACCCGAGTCTTATGAGTGGAGGACAAATGCAGAAAGTTGCTTTAGCAGGATCTATTGCAATGCAGTCAAAGCTACTTGTGCTAGACGAGCCTACTTCTATGCTCGACTCTAAATCTCGCGAAAACGTTGACACATTATTTGACGATTTGCATAAAAGCGGCACGAGTATTGTGCAGATTACACATAGAATTGACGAATGCCAGAATGCAGATCGCATACTTCTGCTAGAAAATGGGGGGCTTCACGAAATTTGTTTAGAAAAACTGGAATCATATTCCAACAATTCTAAATATAGTTTTTCAAAAAAAGCGCAGGAAAATATTAATAATTATGCGAAGCAAAACGCAAGTATAAGCGATAGCGCACATACAAATAAAGCAATTTCAATATCACACTTAACAGTTAAATACGATGATAAATCTCCAGCTGTAATTAACGACTATTCACTTGATGTAAATGAAGGTGAAATAGTTGCAATAATGGGCGAAAACGGCTGTGGAAAATCCACTCTTGCGAAAGCTTTGTGCGGATTATTAAAAGCAGAATCTGGTTCTATAAGCGTAGAAAAAATACCTGTTAGTGAAAAAACTTCTAAAAAGAATCGGCAAAACTTACGCAAAACTATTGGCTACGTTATGCAGCTTCCAGAACAGCAACTTTTTGCAGAAACTGTACGCGAAGATGTTGCTTACGGTCCTAAAAATTTTGGGATAAAAGGAGACGCCCTTAAAGAACGTGTAGATGAAACGTTGAGACTGCTTAATCTTGAAAATTTGGCAGAAAAATCTCCTTTTTCTCTTTCCGGCGGCCAACAGCGTCTTGTAGCAATAGCGGGCGTTCTTGCTTTTAGACCGCGAGTACTTGTGCTTGATGAACCAACAGCAGGATTAGATTTTGAAGCATCGTTGCGCATTCTAGAAATTCTTCGAACTCTTAATAATCAAGGCGTAACAATAGTTATGATTACGCATAATCTTCAAGAAGCAAAATCTTTAGGAGCAAGATTAGTAACACTAAAGGCAAACAAAAGTGAAAGTTTAGAAGATAAAAATAAATCATCACAAGAAACGATTAAACAGGAAGAAACTTCGCAAGAAAAATCAACCTCACTACTTAGCTCTTTTGATCCCAGAATAACACTTATATCCTGCTTTATGCTCATGCTAAGCGCTTTTAGCATCACTCATTACACGCAGTTAGCTGTTCTTGCTTTTGCCACACTGTGTCTAATTATTGTCGCAAAAATACAATTCATAAAACTAATTTCTTCACTACACATGCTTATTGCAATATTTACTTTTTCGGGATTGCTTAATATTCTTGCCGTTCGCACAGGCAAAATACTTTATAAACTTGGGCCGATTATTGTAACTTACGACGGAATTAATTGCGCAATACTATTTGCCACAAGATTCTCGCTTGTAATTATTATTGGCGCAATATTAGTTATGACAATAAGCCCAACAGTACTAACCGAAGCTTGCACGTCTTTACTGTCGCCGCTTAAAACTATTGGAGTGCCAACGCAGGAAATATCGCTTATTATGAGCCTAGCATTGAGATTTTTACCAACGCTTTCTAACGAGGCAGTAGAAGTTGCGCACGCTCAAACCGCTAGAGGTGGAAGCATACGGGACGGCTCAATTTGCAAACGGATTCACGCAATATCTTCGCTTATTGTTCCTGCTTTTGCAGGCATTATTCGCCACTCAGAAACACTTTCTTTAGCACTTGACACTCGCTGCTACACACCAAGCGCAACAAGGTCTCATTTGCACACGTTAAAAGTTAGCGCAAAAGACGTGCTGCTATTAGTTGTGGCCGTTGGTTTTGTTAGCGCGATTATTACGTTCGGAATATTACGTTTCTATTAGCAATATGCAACAATTCGCAATATACTGTATAATCCGTTAAGCACTTGTGTAACTTATGCAATAACTTTTGCGTTATAAGACTTGCATTTGAAAGGACGCCTTATGGCATTGACAAAGAAGCAGATTAAGCAGCTTCGCGCGCTAGCTAATACGCTAAGCCCACTTTTATACGTTGGCAAGAACGATATTACTGATGCAGCTGTGAAGCAGGCAGACGAAACTATGCAGTACCACGAACTCATGAAATGCGCTGTGCAAGATGGTTCTGGCTTAAGTGCTAAAGAAGCTGCTGATGCACTTTCTCAAAAGCTCGGCGCTGAAATCGTGCAAGTAATAGGCAATCGTTTTGTACTTTTCCGCGTCTCAACTCGTGAAGATGTTGATCACATTATGCTCGTGCGCGAATAAAACTCTCTTAAAAAAATAGTAATACTGCATTAAAAGGCTTCTTAAAATTCTAAGGAGCCTTTTAATTATTGACTTTATTTATTGTCATCGGATTTATGAAGAATGTTGCGGATTTGAGATAAGCGCTGAGTAAGCTCATGCTCATAGCCGCGATTCGACGGCTGATAGTATTCGCGACCAACTAGCTCATCTGGCATATATTGCTGAGATGCTACAGCACCCGGATAATCGTGAGCATACTTGTACCCGTCGTGATTGCCCCAACTTTTCATCAAAGCAGTTGGAGCGTTTCGCAAATGAAGAGGCACTTGACCAATATTTCCAGCATCAACATCTTGCAAAGCCTTATTAATAGCGTTATAGCTTGCGTTTGATTTAGGAGCAGTTGCTACAGCAATCACAGCTTCAGAAAGAATAATGCGCGCTTCTGGCATTCCGATTAAAGCAACAGCTTGAGCTGCAGCAACAGTTACTTGTAAAATTTGCGGAGCAGCCATGCCAACTTCTTCAGCAGCAGCAATCATAATTCGCCTTGCAATAAAACGCGGGTCTTCCCCAGCTCTAAGCATTCGCGCTAAATAATGCAAAGAAGCGTCAACATCACTTCCGCGCATCGACTTAATAAAAGCAGAAATCACATCGTAATGATCGTCGCCATCTTTGTCGTAGCGAACTGTAGTAGTATCCATTACGTTAGAAACAATATCGGCAGTAATAACAGGCTTCTTTTTGCCATACTGCAACGAAACATCTCCTGTTACTGCTCCTGCCGCCGCCTCTAAAATAGTAAGAGTTTTGCGAGCATCTCCCCCGCTTAAACGAATAATAGAATCAATAGCGTCATCGTCGATTTTAAGCTGATTATTAAGACCATTTTCGCTAGAAATTGCGCGTTCAATAAGCGTGCGCAAATCTTCTACACTAAGAGACTCAAGTTTAACAACTACTGATCTACTAAGTAATGGCTTAATAATTGAAAAACTTGGATTTTCGGTAGTAGCTCCAATAAAAGTTACATCGCGATTTTCTACGCTTGGAAGCAAAGCATCTTGCTGAGATTTAGAAAAACGATGAACTTCGTCAATAAACAGAACTGTTTCTTGACCTTTACTAACTAAACGCTCATGCGCGCGATCTAGCACCGCTCGAACATCTTTAACTCCAGAAGTTACAGCAGAAAGCTCTTCAAACACGCGACCAGACTGTTGAGCCACAATATAAGCAAGCGTAGTTTTACCAACTCCTGGAGGCCCAAACAACACAACAGAACTTGGAGATGTAAGAGAACCTTTAGATTGAGGATTTGCAAGCCTGCGCAAAGGAGAACCATCTTTTAGCGCATGAGTCTGCCCAAGAACGTCTTCGATAGCGCTCGGTCGCATACGAACTGCCAAAGGACGCGTTACATCACTTGGTGCGCTACTTGCTGCAAATAAATCTTGCTCCATAAATACCAGCTTACACTACATATAGAACAAACGTTCGATTGCATTCTGCTTCTACTTCTGCGTTCTGCGTTCTGTTAGCACATTTTTAAAAATCACACGTGCGAAACCTGATAATCGAAGAACACAACTTCGCCTTCATCTTGCGTTGCATCCAAATCAACAACGCCAGTAATAGCCCAATTATGATCTCCGTCTGAATCGTCAATGATCTGCCGAACTTTCCACGAATGTTCACTCTTCTCAAGCGAATCATCCAAAATAAACAAGTCTCCACTTCGAGCCTTGGCGTCTATTCCAACATACTCGTGCTCATCGTAATAGTCGTCAAGCACATCATTCCACTCGTGAACGCCGTAGCCCCAAGCCTTGTCAAGCTCCCCTAAAGTATCCGCATCTTCCAAATCCATAAGCTGCACACGACGGAACATTGCGTTTCGAATCAACACAATAAGACCGCGACGATCCTCAACTACAGACTCAGAAGTTGAAGGCGCAGCCATAGTTACAGCGCTAGCTTCAGCATCCGATCCTCCTGCACTTTCCCACTCGTCAACAAGACTTGAATCAATAGAGCGAACAACAAGACGAAGCCACGAAATAATGTCACGCAATTCTTCGTTAAGCATGTCTTCTGGCACAGTGCGAGCAAGCGAACGGTAAGCGTCCGAAAGGTAACGAAGAAGCGTTCCCTCACTTCTAGCAATGCCATAACGAGAAATGTATCCAGTAAAATCAGAGGCGGTTTCAACCATGTCTCGAAGCACAGATTTAGGCTTAATCCAATAGTCGTTTGCCCACGGAACATCCTTGCGATATTGCGCAAAAGCAGGAGCTAGCAAATCTTCCAAAGGCTTAGGATAGCTAACTTCAGCTAAGCGTTCCATGCGCTCTTCGTAATCAATGCCATCATCCTTCATACCAGCCATTGCAGCATCGCGAGCCTTACGCTCTTGCGCACGAAGCACAGGCTTAGGATCATCTAAAGTTGATTCAACCATAGAAATTACGTCAAGCGCATAGCTTGGAGATTCTGGGTCTAGAAGTTCCAAAGCTGCGAGCAAGAACGGAGAAAGCGGCTGATCTAGCGCAAAGCCCTCTGGCATAGCAATATCAAGATCATAATCACAAGAACCATCCGAAATCTCTCTGCATTCAATGACTTTAGTATCGAGCAAAGTTTGGAAAATATCGTCGCAACGCTCAAGCAATTTTTCTTTATCTTGCGGCTTTTGTGCGCTATCTTCAATAAGTTTTTCAACGCGCGCTCTAGCATCCCCACCTTGCGTAACTTCGTTCAAAATCATTGAGTGCGTTACAACCATGTGAGGATTCAAAGTTTCTGGAGCGCTTTCAATAAGCTTAGTAAATGTCTGCTCACCCCAAACAACAAAGCCTTCTGGAGCTTTCTTACGCTTAACTTTTTTAAGCTTCTTAGGATCATTTCCAGCTTTTGCAACAGCTCGCGCATTCTCAATCTCGAACTCTGGAGCCTCTGCAACTACTAAGCCCTCAGTATCGAATCCCATTCTGCCTGCACGTCCTGCAATTTGATGAAACTCGCGAGCGCGAAGCTTTCGACTACGGTTCCCGTCAAACTTTGTAAGAGCTGTAAGCACAACCGAGTGAATTGGCACGTTAATACCAACGCCGAGAGTGTCTGTGCCGCAAATAACCGGCAGCAATCCTTGCTGAGCTAGCTGTTCTACAAGCCTACGGTAGCGCGGAAGCATACCAGCATGATGAACGCCGACGCCAGTGCGCAGTAGCCTTTGCAAAATTTTGCCGAAGCCTGTAGTAAATTTAGTTCCTTTAATCGCTTGAGCAATTTTGTCTCGCTGCTCTTTGCTTGAAACTCCCGTACTAGCAAGCGCTTGCGCTGTTTCCAAAGCTGCATCTTGCGAAAAATGAACTACGTAGATTGGAGTTAAACCCTTGTTAAATAAGAGTTCTACAGTTGTGGCAAGCGGCTTATCTGTGTACTCGTATTCAAGCGGTATTGGTCTTGGCGCGTCTGCAATAATATCAACACTACGTTTTGTTGATTTTTCTAAGCGTTCCGCAATATCCGATACGTCTCCAAGAGTTGCGCTCATAAGTAAGAATTGCGTATTTGGAAGCGTAAGTAGCGGCACTTGCCAAGCCCATCCGCGCTCTGGATCGCCATAGTAATGAAATTCGTCCATTGCAACGCAATCAACTTCAGCGTTTGCGCCTTCACGTAAGGCTTGATTTGCTAAGATTTCCGCCGTGCAGCAGATTATTGGAGCATCCGCATTAATATGCGAGTCGCCTGTAATCATACCAACGTTGTCACGCCCAAAAATAGCTACTAAATCGAAGAATTTTTCGGATACAAGAGCTTTAATTGGCGCAGTATAGTAGGAGCGTCTGCCGGTGGCGAGTGCCGCAAAATGCATACCGAGCGCGACAAGCGACTTTCCAGAACCTGTTGGAGTGTTTAAAATAACATGGTCTCCTGCAAGTAAATCCATAACGGATTCTTCTTGATGCGGCCACAAATCTACATGCTTGTTATCTTTAACCCAATCAACAAATGCCTGAAAAATCTCATCTTCGCTAGCATGATGCAAATCAAAAGCTAACTCGCCCAAACCAGCCATATACGCTCCTACTTTACTTAAGCTTTACTCGTGACTTTAATCGCAAATTTATTTACTTGCGCTTTACTTACGCTTCTTCTTATCTCGTACTTTTACTGAGATTTGAATAGGAGTTCCCTCGAATCCAAACTCTTCTCGAAGAGAACGCTCAATAAAGCGACGATAACCGTGCTCTAAGAAGCCGGTTGTGAATATTACAAAACGAGGAGGGCGCGTAGAAGCTTGCGTAGCAAACAAGATTCTCGCTTGCTTTCCGCCTCGCAAAGGATGCGGATGAGCAGACTGAATACGCCCTAAGAAAGCGTTCAGCTTGCCTGTAGGAATACGCTTATCCCAGCTGTCTAAAGCTGTTCGCATAGCACGCGCAAGACGATTCGTATGCCATCCTGTTTTTGCGGAAAGATTTACGCGCTCAGCCCAAGTTACGCGCTCAAACTCAGTTTTCCACAAGCGTTCCATGCGCTGCCTGGAAAATTCGTCCATCAAATCCCACTTGTTAAAAACAAGTACGATTGCGCGACCAGCGTCCACAGCCTGGCTCATAACTTTCAAATCCTGCTCTGCAATCGGCTGTGAAGAATCGAAAAGAATCAAAGCAAGTTCAGAACGCTCAATCGCAGCTTGCGTACGAAGTGAAGAATAGTATTCAGCACCCGTAAGCTTATGCTGCCTGCGCTTAATACCAGCAGTGTCAATAAACAGCCAGTCTTCTCCATCAACTCGCACAACCTCATCAACAGGGTCTCGAGTAGTTCCAGCCAAATCGTTCACAACAGAACGTTCTTCGTGAGCTAAATGATTCAAAAGCGAAGACTTACCAACGTTTGGACGGCCTACTAAAGCAACTCTGCGAAGTCCTTCTGGAGTTAAGAATCCTGAAGTTTTATTCGCTTTCTTTAAAGAGTTAAGAGCCGCGTCAAGCAAATCTCCAACGCCTCTTCCGTGCATTGCAGAAATTCCGTAAGGCTCACCCATTCCGAGCTTCCAAAACTCTGCAGTTAAATACTCGCTTCTAGCATCGTCAACCTTGTTAACTGCCAAAGTAATAGGCTTACCTGCAGCACGAAGCATTGAAACAATACGCTCGTCGGTAGCTGTTAAACCAACTTGGCCATCTACTAGGAAAATCACAGCATCGCTTAAACGCACTGCTACTTGAGCTTGCTGAGCAATAGAAGAATCAATTCCTTCAACATCTGCTTCCCAGCCACCAGTGTCAACCAGCTTAAAGTTGGTTCCGGCCCACTCAGCGTCGTAGCTTACGCGATCTCTCGTAACACCTGGAGTATCTTCTACAACAGCAACTCTGTGACCTAAAATACGATTTACAAGCGTTGATTTTCCAACGTTTGGTCGACCTATAACGGCAATTACTCCAACAGCTTTAGAATCTTTCGCATTGTCTTGATTTACTTCGTCGCCTCGAAGAAGCGCACGATCTTCATCGTCAAGATCGTAGCCTTCAAGATTAGCTGCATAACGGTCGTACTCATCCTGCTCAATCGCAGCATCAACCATTTCAACAAGAGCGTCAAGAGTCTGCTCAAAAGTCAAATCAGAATTATCGAGAGTTGTAACGCCGTCTGCCGCTTGAAGAAAATGCGTAACTTTAGAATCTTTAGCGTCACGAGCGCGAATATCGTCTTCTTCAGATTCATTATTCTTAGATTCATTATTTTGCAAATTTTCTTGCGCAATATCCTGCTTGTTTCTGCGAGCTTGACGCACTTCCTCACGAGCAGTAAGAAGCACGCGAACTTGTGCATTAGGAGCCACAACAGTAGTGATATCGCGGCCTTCTGCAACTATTCCTTCTCCGCCTGAGAAAGAATCTTCACTAGACTCTGAAGCAATATACGCACGCTGAGCAGCAATAAGCATACGGCGAACTGCAGGAATTGAAGATACAGTAGACACATGCGAAGAAACTTCTCCAGAACGCAATTCTTCGCTAATATCCTCACCTTCGACAGTCACTACAGGATTTTTAGGATCAACGCTAAAATCAGCGTCACTTTCAGTGAACAAAGCTCCAACGGCTTCAACAATTTGATTAAAACGTTCAGTATCCGCTGGATTTACAGGATTTCCTTCTTCATCCAATTCAAGTTGCGTACTTAAATCAATACCTTGTTTCAAGCACCACCAAGCAGCAGCTCTATACATTGCGCCCGTATCTAAATACGCAAAACCATAGTATTGCGCTAAAGCACGAGAAGTAGAAGATTTACCTACTCCTGCTGGTCCATCAATTGCTACGCAAATCACAGGCCAACCTCCTTAGAAAGCGAGCGCACTTCTGTTTGAGAAAGCACTCGATACGATCCAGCTTTTAAGTCACCCAATTTAATAGGGCCAATTTGCGTACGAACAAGACGCTTTACAGGGTATCCTACTGCTCCAAAAATTCTTCGCACAATACGATTCTTACCAGAGTGCAACACAACTTTTACAATAGTTGCATCGTGATTCTGGTCGATTATTGCGCAGCGATCGAGCTTAATCCAACCGTCTTCAAGATTTACGCCTTGCGAAACCAAGCGTCTGCAAACCAAACCGTTGATCTTTCCTTCAACAGTTGCAATATAAGTTTTCTCAACTTCATACTTTGGGTGCATAACATGTTGGCTTAGCTCACCATCGTTGGTCATTAAAATAAGACCTTCAGAATCGTAATCCAAACGTCCCATGTGGAAAATTCGCTCGTATTTGTCTCCAACAATGTCTCTTAAAGTGAAACGCCCTTTTGGATCGTCCATTGCGCTAAGAACACGCTTAGGCTTATTCAAAGCAAGAGTTACTAATTTCGTATTAAATTTCACTCTAGAACCATCAACACGCACTTTTTGGCGTTTTGGATCTACTCTAGTACCCAGTGTTGTTACCAATTCGTCGTCTACTTCAACACGCCCATCTAGAATAATCTCTTCACATTTGCGTCTTGAACCAAATCCCGCTTCAGCAAGCAGCTTCTGCAGTCGAATGGCGTTGTTGTCATCTGAATGCGCCTGATTGGCGCGGGAATATGCGTTTGGCATCGTTCTCCCAACGTGACCTAAAGAATTATCAAACAATTATTCGCACTAATTAATAAAACTACAGCGCTAAATAATCGACAATTCGTTATTTTTAAACTAATTACTGTGCGGCTTTTTATAAAATTTGTGAAAATTTGAAAATCACCGCAACTATTTATGTTACCGTATGGCATGGCCGTGATAGTATAACAAACGTAATTTTTAATAAAATTGTATAACAATGTGTTATTACGCATGTATTGAGGAATCTAATATGACAGATACATCTTCACAAGGGTTGCAGAATAATGCAAAACCTACTTTTCCGCTCATTCTACGAATTGCAATAGAATTTGCCGCAAGCTTCTTCGCGATGCTAGTAATATACGCAGTTTCTATATTCTTTAATTTGATTCAAGATCAAAATATTGTTACTAATACTGTTACTATTCTTGTAACTGGTCTTGCTTATTCTTGTGCAATTTCTGCTTTTATAAGATTACACAGCAGTCATGTAAACCCTGCTGTAACAATAGCAGCAATGCTTACCGGAAAAACAAAATATTTAGACGGATTATTCTATATAATTGCACAATTCGTTGGTGCTTTTGCTGCAGCTTTTACTATTCCATTGATTACTCCAAAAGTTGGTTTAAAAGATATGAAAATGTCTGACTGGTATTCAGCTGCAACGAACAGTTACAATGTTTCTTTCCCATTTGCAAAATTCCACTTCCAATATAATTTAACGTTTACAGTTATATCGGCTCTTGTGATTGAAACTATTGCAACTGTAATTGTTGTTGCTACTGCAATAAACAATATGGACGAAAATGGCAAAGCTAAGAAAGGCTATGTTGGGTATATTGGTGTTGCTTATGTTGTAGCAGCTTTGCTAACATACTACGCAACTAATGTTGGTTTGAATCCTGCTAGATCAACTGCTGTAGCAGTTTTAGCTAATCCAAAATCTTCTATAACCCCTCCTCTTAACCAACTTTGGGTATTCTTTGTTGCACCAATTTTCGCTGCAGCAATTGTAGGCTTCCTAGCTTTGGCAGGAAAACTCATAATTCTTGCAGCAGAAAAAGCAAATCATACTTCTGCACACAAACTTAATTCTCATAAACGCAGCAGCAAGTTTGAATTGTTGAATAATTCTGAAGAATCAGTTTCAAGTAATGAAAGTAATGAAAGTAATGAAAATAATGAAACTGACGATGAAGAAACCCTCGACACATTAAGCAAATAAAATAAAATGCGCATATGAGTGCGTTAGCTTAACATAATGCTGATGCACTCATACCATGAATATTATTGATAGATAAGTTCCGAGCAAACCGATCCCAAGAAAAATACTCAGTATAGAGTCAAAAAGTACAGAACGCACTTTCCACGGACTGCGTTTGCGAAGTATTAATCGCATTAAACCTAAAGCAATAGCCGTCACAGAAATAATAATTGTGGCGGCTTTTGTATGCCCAAAAAATGCTAAGACAGCAGATACGCATACTATAAGTGCTACAATCCACTCAGCATAAGGCTTACCCTCGCGTTTTTCTGACACATAAGGATGCTCTGTTTTATTAGATTCAATCTGCTTTTCACTCTTAGTCATACTTGTATCATACCTGCTTCGCAATAACTAGATAATAAGACATAAATTCTTTTAGGACATAACGCAGAAGATGCAGCGCTTGAAGTTATAACAAACGCTGCATCTTCAGGATATTTACTTACTTAATGATTTACGGATTTAGTGGAAGAAGTGGCGAGTGCCGGTAGTGTACATCGTTACGCCGGCTGCGCGCGCAGCTTCAAACACTTCCTCATCGCGAATAGATCCACCAGGCTGTACAATTGCGCGAACGCCAGCTTCAATAAGAATCTGCGGACCATCGGCAAATGGGAAGAATGCGTCGGAAGCCGCAACAGCTCCGCGAGCACGCTCAACCCCATCAGCCAAAGTATTCGCACGCTCAACAGCCAAATGGCATGAATCTACGCGATTAACCTGGCCCATACCAATGCCAACAGTAGCATTGTCGTGCGCAAGCAAAATGGCGTTAGACTTTACGCAACGAAGTGAGCGCCAAGCAAACTCTAAATCGCGCAAAGTATCAGCATCTGCAGGATTTCCAGAAACAAGAGTCCAATTAGCAGGATCGTCACCAAAGTCGTCAATTTTATCTGCCGACTGCACTAGCGCACCACCGTCAATAGGATGCACTTGCAAATCCAAAACTGGCGGATTTGCAACCTTTAAAATACGAAGATTCTTTTTCTTAGTGCGAAGCAATTCCAAAGCTTCAGGCTCGTAGTCTGGAGCAACAATAACTTCCGTGAAAATTGGACGCACGCTTTCTGCCATTTCCAAAGTTACTGTAGTATTTGCAGCAATCACACCACCGTAAGCACTTACAGGATCGCAAGCGTGAGCTTTTTTATGAGCTTCTGCAGCAGTTTCCCCAATCGCCAATCCGCAAGGATTATTATGCTTGCAAACAGCAACTGCAATTTGCGGAGCAAAATCCCATACTGCACGCCAAGCAGCATCAGCATCAACATAATTGTTGTAACTCATAGGTTTTCCGCCAAGAAGTTCAGCTTGAGCTAAACCACCCTTATGCAAAGGATCCACGTACAATCCGGCCTGCTGGTGTGGGTTTTCGCCGTAACGAAGCTCATGCTCCAAATGCCAAGTTCGCGTGTAGTCTGCTGGAAGCAACACAGTTTCAGCATTTTTAGACTCGTCTTCAACAACGTTTGTATTCAAGCTTTCCGGCTTTGGCCAAGATTTTTGAGTCCACTGAGATATTGCAGCATCGTAAGCTGCAGTATGCTCAAAAGCTTTAGCGGCAAGATATTCTCGTTCTTGCAAACTAAATCCTTCGCCGGAAGCCACACGATCTGCTAAAAGCTGGTAATCTGCAGGATCAGTAATAACTGCAACAGAATTATGATTTTTAGCGGCAGCTCTGATCATAGAAGGTCCACCAATATCAATCTTCTCAATAATTGCGTCACTATCAGCACCGCTCATAACAGTGTCAACAAACGGATAAAGGTTTACTACTACAGCATCAAATGGCTTTATGTTTAAATCTTCAAGCTGCTTTACATGATCAGCATTATTCATATCTGCAAGAATTCCAGCATGAATATGCGGATCTAAAGTCTTCACCCTTCCATCAAGACTTTCCGGAAAGCCGGTAACGTCAGAAACTTCAGTAACAGCAACACCAAGCTGCGTAAGTCGAGCAGCTGTAGAGCCTGTAGAAACTACTTCAGTGCCAGCTTTTACAAAAGCTTCAGCTAGCGGCTCCAAACCATCTTTACAAAATACTGAAACCAGTACTCTATTAATCGACCTCTTACCTGTGGTTATCAGCACATCTGCATCTGCTTCTTGCTTATGTATCTGTTGCACGACGGTCACGCCCTTCCTTGATTTAGGTGAGGATTATTTTGTTACTATCTGCGAGGTCACCGTTCTAGGAGAAGATTGATTCGCAGATAAAGGTGGTTTCTTTTCTGTAATTGTTTTATTAGATTCTACATTTGGATTATTTTTATAAGACTTACGTCTCGTTATAAGAACGAAATACAAGTGTCTAATAAACCATACTGCAAGGCAAGATACAAGCACAGCAATCCATGCAATAGCACAAGCAAATAATGTTAAATGTCCTACTGCTCTAGTGCTATCAATAGCATCGACACCTATTGATGAAAGTCTTAAAGTTCCAAGAGCTCCATTAACTATGGAGAAAAATATGCTCATAATAACAGTAAGAACAGCTGAAATACCTACCAGCGTAAGAGCTGCACGAGAAAAATCAATAGACATCTCTTTTATGTCTAAACGCTCATCACTACCTTTAATCCTTAGGTTGCAGAAACGTTTATGAACTAGAACAATAATCATCAATATGACACACACTGAAGGAACAATATTGATGCTAATAATCCTGTACAAATTATCTTTAATTGGTTCAGGAAACACACCGAATACTGGTATAGGAGGTAAAACTTTTTTGAAAACACTTACCATAGTAAATTTGGCAACAGTTCCAATATGGAATCCTGCTCCACAAATCCACGAAAACGCCCACATAGCAACGTTCGGGAGCCATACCAGGCAAGCTAAAGTAGTTAATATTCTAGAACCAGTTTGCATACCAATTTTATTGTAATAAACTTCTACAGTTCCAGAACCAAAGAAGGACCATACAATAACAGTAATAACAGCAACACAAGCATAAAGCGAAAGCAACACCACTGTTGAAATTCGAACTACACGCATACTATGCAATATCCACTCAGGAAGATAATGCTTAATACGTTCATGCAAAATATTAGACAAAGAACTCTTTGGATATACTGCAAATATTAGCGCGACAACATAAAATATAGCGCTTTTAGTAACAATTATGGAGAAAGAGTCAGTAAAAATAGCGTTCGTATGTTGAGAAAGAATAGCATTCGCTAGTATCCAACATACGAAGCCAGTTGAGTATGATAGTACACTATCTTGGAATCTACGAATAAGTGATATTAGAAGAAGCAGTAATAGAAGCGTTAAACCTAAAGGAATTATAGTTAATACGCAATTTCCGATAGACAGACCAACACCTTGCGAGAATATTAGAACAGCCCATGTCATAGACATTGAAGAATCGGAAAGATTTCCAGTTCCCTCTTCAATAGACACCACAAGAAGAGTAAGAGAAAGAAAAAGACCAACTGATAAAGCAAATATGAATAATGCTACAAGAGGAGCTGCAATACCGCGGACAATATTAAGCGAAAACGACTTTAACTTATCCATACCAACCCCCTCTTTCATATTACTTACGTCAATAATTAATAATACTAAAATTTTTATTTTAAATTTTTAGAACTAGCATATGCGATTATTTAATATCATACGGTAGAAACGTAATATGGCATTAATAGTTATGCTGGCATTGTTGTTAAACTACTGCAATGATACTCACTTAAATCACTCATACCATTTATGCCAGTAAGTTCCATAACAAATTCAAAGCCTGCGACTTTTGCTTTAGATCTTTCAATAAGTTTTGCTGCAGCCTTAGCAGTACCACCTGTAGCTATAAGATCATCTACAATAAGCACTCGTTGACCAGGTTTAATAATATCTTTTTCAATCTCAACACTGGCTTTACCATATTCCAGATCGTATGATTCACTAACAACTTCTGGAGGTAATTTACCAGCTTTACGAATAGCAACAAAACCCTTTTTTAATCTAGATGCTAAAACTGGTCCAAATAAGAAACCTCTTGCTTCAAGACCAGCAATAATATCTATATCGTCAGCTTGTACTGGCAACGCATCTACTAAAGCTTCGATTAAAATACTAAAACCGCGAGCATCTGCAAAAACAGGTATAAAATCTCTAAAAGTAATCTCTGGGTTAGGAAAACCTGGAATTGTACGAATAAGCGAAACGAGATATTCTCTATCCTCTAAATTTACGTTTTGCAAAGGCTTTATAGTAATATCTTTTGTTTTCATAGTACCAAGTATTCTTTTCTCCAAAAGGATTACATATTTTACTAGAAAAGAGAGCAGTCAAGTCGTAACATTTTTTGCGCTACTCCTTGACTGCTATCACTACTATTTATTTATTTTCTGTACTAGCACTAGATTCTACTGTTTTCGAAGAATCTTCAACTTCTTTAGCATCCGTATCAGATTTGCTTTCAGAAGCTTTTTCAGCGGCTTCAGCTTCTTCATCACTGATAAACGCTGGACGAATATAAGTTCTGTTTACTGCGCGGAATGAAACACGAAGAAGTGATCCTTCTGAATCAATAACAATTTCTTCGTATTTTGCGTCTACGCTAACAACTTTGCCAATAATGCCACCAATTGTGATTACTTCCGTTCCTGCTTCCAATGAATCATGGAATGAACGCATCTCATTTTGGCGCTTTTTAGCGTTACGAGACTGGAACCACATCATAGCGACCATGAATACGATTAGGATGATTAGCATACCATATTGGCTAAGAACTTGGGGCACGATACACTCCTTAAATATCCAACCACAGGACAGTCGAAATGCTGCCCAAAATCATCATTTTATGCTATCTCGCTGACATTGTCAGGAGGGTTTATTCCTAAATGTTTCCATGCTTTATTAGTTGCCACACGACCTTTAGGAGTTCTTATTAAGAAACCTTCACGAACCAAATACGGCTCGCATACTGTTTCAACAGTTTCAGCTTCCTCTCCAACCATGGCAGCTAAATTACTAAGTCCTACAGGGCCGCCATTAAATTGTTTAACTATTGCTTGAAGAACAGCAATATCAAGCCTATCAAGACCTAAAGTATCAATCTGGTATAACGCTAAAGCATTAACAACATCTTCACGAGAAACTAAAGACAGTTCGTGAACAATAGCCCAATCTCGCACTCGTCTTAGCAAACGGTTTGCAATACGTGGTGTTCCTCTTGAGCGTAAGGATAATTCTTTAGCAGCTTGATCAGCAAGCTTAACTCCAAGAACTTTAGCAGAACGCTCAACGAGCTTTTCTAACTCTTCGTGAGGATAAAAATCAAGATGAGCTGTAAAACCAAAACGAGCACGCAGCGGAGAAGGAAGCATGCCCTCACGAGTAGTAGCTCCAATAACAGTAAAACGAGGAAGAGTTAATGGTATAGATGAAGCACCAGGGCCTTTACCAACCATAACATCAACTCGAAAATCTTCCATAGCAATATAAAGCAACTCTTCTGCAGCTCTAGGCAAACGATGAATCTCATCAATAAAAAGAACTTCACCAGTATCAAGCGCACTTAATATAGAAGCTAAATCTCCAGCATGCTGAATAGCAGGTCCAGAAGTAATCCTAATAGAAACACCAAGCTCATTAGCAACAATCATTGCAAGCGTTGTCTTACCAAGTCCTGGAGGGCCAGCGAGAAGCATGTGGTCAGGAGGAACGTCACGCTTTTTAGCAGCATCAAGAAAAAGCTGAAGTTGAGCTTTAAGAAGAGGCTGTCCTATAAATCCGTCCAAAGCATGAGGGCGTAATTCTTCGTCACTTAACTGCTCATTAGCTAAAGGAGAAGAAGAAACCATGCGCAACGAGTCTTCCGCAGCACCAGTATTTACTGCAGGAAAAGTACTCATACTGTCAACTGATAAATTATCCATATCATCCCCATAAATCATAATTCATCACACTATTTTCCTCTATCAAGAGCAGTTAAAGCCATCCTCAACACTTTAGGAACATCAGATTCTGATATCGGCAATGCAATATCGTAACGTTCACACACCGAGTTCACTGCATATTGCGCATCACTTTGCTTCCAACCAAGAGACATAAGACCATCAACAATAGATTGCATAGAAGAATCTACAGCATTACGGCGAGAAGTTGAATCAGAATCATGCATTGAATCAATATCAATAGAGCCTTTAAGCTCTAAAATAATTTTTTGCGCGCCTTTTTTACCCAAGCCAGGAGCAGAAGAAAGCTCGCTAATATTACCCTCTTCAATAGCCTTCAAAAGACGATCAACATTAAGTGTAGAAAGCAAAGAAAGCGCAACTTTCGGACCTATTCCACTTACTTTTTGAACTTGCAAAAACATTTTCTTTGCAGATTGACTAGTAAATCCATACAAAGTTAAAGAATCTTGAGAGACCTGCAAAGAAGTATAAACCGTAACTTCCTGTCCATCTCTTAAAGAAGAAAGATCAGTTGAAGGCATATAAGTTTCGTATCCTATACCTGAAACAACAATAAGCGCAGCGTGAGCGTCAACAGACACTACTTTCCCAACCAGCATACCTATCACAAGCACTCACCTTCTTCCTAACTCAACTTGCAAATAAACCAACAATACACTCGAAAACTAATCTATTTATGCGCTACAAAACAAACATAAATAGAACAGATGTTCTATAAGTATCCTACATTCCTCGAGAGACAGATTTATTTGTGCGAGCCGCGCGTTGAGCTAAAGCCCACTGCTTTTGAGCTGAGGTTAAATGCTGCTCGCGCTCACCACCTTGCAAAGCACCTTCTGGTCGAAGAGCATGACAAATTGCTTGAGCTAAAGCATCTGCAGCATCTGCAGGAGTAGGCAAAACATTAAGACCAAGCAAACGCGCAACCATGCGTTCCACTTGCATTTTATCCGCTTTTCCGTTCCCAGCAACAGCAAGTTTAACTTCAGTAGGAGTATGCAAAGCAACAGGAATGCTATGCTGAGCTGCAGCAAGCATAGCAAGTCCTGCAACTTGAGCAGTACCTAGAACAGTATTTCGATTTTCTTGCGCAAAAACTCGCTCTACAGAAACAACATCCGGAGAAAACCGCTCAATTTTTTTGACTAAACCGTTATATATAGAAAGAAGACGCAAATCCTGCGAAACGTCAGGATCACTACGTAACACATCGACGTGAATAAAAGAAAGCCGACGTGAAACGCCGGCTTCAATCACGCCGACCCCGCAACGCGTAAGCCCGGGATCAACGCCAAAAATCATCATAGGAGATTATTCGTCTTCCTCAAGCTGAGCCATCACCTCGTCGGAAGCAGTCCAGTTGCTATAAATATTCTGAACGTCATCGAGGTCATCGAGATTATCAATCAAACGAGAAACCTTCTGAGCATCTTCAAAACTCAACTCAACTTCGTTATTTGGATGCATAATAACGTCAGCAGAATCGTAGTCGAAACCAGCTTCCTGCAATGCCTTACGAACTGTAACCAAATCGCTAGAATTAGTGTAAACGGAGTAAACGTCTCCGTCATCAACAACATCTTCAGCACCAGCTTCAGCTGCAACATCAAAAAGCTTATCGTAATCAACGCCTTCAGATGGAACTTCAATCAAACCCTTACGTTCGAAGTTAAAGCTCACAGAACCACTTGTAGCCAAAGAGCCATTACCCTTAGTAAGAGTTGAACGTACATCAGCAGCAGCACGATTACGGTTATCTGTAAGGCACTCGATAATCAAGCCAACACCTGCAGGAGCGTAACCTTCGTAGACAATCTCCTCATAGTTAGCGCCGCCAGCTTCTTCACCAGAGCCACGCTTTACAGCGCGCTTGATGTTATCGGCAGGCATAGAAGCTTTCTTAGCTTTTACGATGGCATCGTACAATGTAGGATTACCATCAGGATCACCACCGCCCAAACGAGCAGCAATTTCAATGTTCTTAATAAGCTTGGCAAAAAGCTTGCCGCGCTTTGCGTCTATAGCGGCCTTCTTGTGCTTTGTAGTCGCCCACTTGGAATGACCTGACATGATACTCCTAAAACGTACAGTTAATCAAACGAAACGATTTTATTGCGCTTTCAAGACAAATTTACTCACTTATACGATTAAGGCTTTTTTTGACTTCAAAAATTCTCTGGAAAACGGTAATAATACCGCCAATAGCAAGCAAAATCATAGAAAGACTTAACCAAAAAAGTTGATTTGTAAGACCAACAAGTCCCATAGATACAAGGATCACAGCTACGCGATCTGCGCGAGTGATTAAACCTTTTTTAGGATCGACATTTATTGACTGCCCTCTAGCGCGAGTGTATGAAGTTACGAAAGCTCCCATAAGAGCAATCAAACAACTTAACAATCCTACGTATTTTATTATGTTTCCATTAAAAGTTGGAATCCAAGTGCACATTTCTTTTTCGTGAGCTTTATACAAGCATATGCACACTGATATAAATAAAGACCAGTCCGCAATACGATCAAGAGTTGAGTCAAGAAATGCACCAAATTTAGTACCGCCTGTTGTTAAAGCAGCAACAGAACCGTCTAAACTGTCTGCAAGCACAAAAACAGTTAAGAATATAGTACCAATAACAAACTGTTTACTAAAAGCAGTAGCAAAAGCAATAATAACTACTGCTACCGTGCCAACAATTGTTATTGAATTAGCAGTTACGCCTAGTCGCACTAGGAATTTTGCAATTGGAGAAATAGCACGTTTAAATCCACTGCGTAATGATTCCAGCATTGAATTCAACCTTCCTAGCGTAACTAAACAAATAAGGCTTGTGTTTAATAAACAATCCCATACTAACCAAGCGACTGTAAGAAGATACAAACACCGTTACTAACTCAGATAACAAACTGAGAAAATAACGGTAAATAGCAAAACACCGTTAAAAACTCAGTCAACAAACTGAGAAAATAACGGTGTAGAGATTTAGATATAAAAAAGCCCACACAACGCTAAGAAGTGTGGGCTTTTTATTTACGGATTCAGCTTACATTCAGATTTAGGCTAGCTAGATTACCACCTAGCTAACTTAAATTACTTAGTGTAGCACTCGAAATCTTCGGCGGTATTCACCTGAACGCGCTGCTTAATAATGGACAAAATCCACTCTTTAGCTTGCTCAACTGGAACACCATTCAATTGGCTGCCATCGCGGAAGCGGAAGCTCACAGCATTGTTGTTCACATCCTCTTCACCAGCAATCAAAGTGAAAGGCACCTTAGACTTAGAAGCGTTACGAATCTTCTTGCCAAAGCGATCGTCGGAGCTGTCCATTTCGCAACGAACCATATTCTCTTCCAAATCACTAATAAACTTTTGCAAGTGTGGAGCAAACTCGTCTGCAACAGGAACACCAGTTACCTGAACTGGAGCCAACCATGCTGGGAATGCGCCTGCATAATGCTCAAGCAAAATAGCGAAGAAACGCTCAATAGAACCGAAGAGTGCGCGGTGAATCATAACCGGACGCTGGTGGCTACCATCAGCTGCAATGTACTCCAACTTAAAACGCTCAGGCAAGTTGAAGTCGAGCTGAATAGTAGAAACCTGCCAAGTGCGGCCGATTGCGTCGCGTGCCTGCACAGAAATCTTCGGGCCGTAGAATGCAGCTCCACCTGGATCGTCCACGAGTTCCAAACCAGATTCTTTAGCAACCTCTGCCAAAGTGTTAGTTGCTTCTTCCCAAATCTCGTCGGAACCAACGAACTTGTGCTCATCCTTAGTGGAAAGCTCCAAGTAGAAGTCGTTCAAACCGAAGTCTTTAAGAAGACCAAGCACAAAGTTAAGCAAGCTCTTCAACTCATCGCGCATCTGCTCACGAGTGCAGTAAATATGCGAATCATCCTGAGTCAAGCCACGCACGCGAGTTAAGCCATGAACAACGCCAGACTTTTCGTAGCGATACACGGTACCAAACTCAAACAAGCGCAAAGGAAGCTCACGATAAGAACGCT
The DNA here is from genome assembly GCF_055326835.1 of Gardnerella sp. C0684A1. Classification (NCBI taxonomy): domain Bacteria; kingdom Bacillati; phylum Actinomycetota; class Actinomycetes; order Bifidobacteriales; family Bifidobacteriaceae; genus Gardnerella; species Gardnerella sp. C0684A1. Next base: position 202,070 of record NZ_JBLTSX010000003.1, read on the forward strand.
GACGAGACTTAAAGATCAAGTTATGCATTGGGCAATTCATTGGCTTCAAGTAGTAGTCAGCGCCCTGGCGGGTTACGTTACCGTTTTCGTCGCGCTCTTCGTCAAGCTTCATTGGAGGATACATGCCATCCTTGTACCACTGCAAGTGGCCGGAAGTCTCATACAATCCACCCTTAGTAATGTGAGGAGTTTGTACGAAGCTGTAGTGATGCTTGCGATGCTGCTCGCGAGAATAATCTTCCATTGCGTTAATGATTGCAGCACCCTTTGGATGGAACACTGCCAAGCCTGGGCCAATCTCATCTGGGAAGGAGAACAAATCCATCTCTTGGCCGAGCTTACGATGATCACGCTTAGCAGCTTCTTCCATACGAGTTGTGTAAGCCTTAAGTTCTTCCTTGCTTGGCCATGCAGTTCCGTAAATGCGCTGAAGCATAGGATTCTGCTCCGAGCCACGCCAGTAAGCTGCAGCTACACGCTCAAGCTTAAAAGCCTTAATATAGCGAGTATTTGGCAAGTGAGGTCCGCGGCACAAATCGCTCCAAACTTTATTGCCTTCGCGATCCAAATTGTCGTACATGCTAAGCTCATGCTTGCTGATTTCGCCAGCAGCAGCCGGATCAAGAGCCGCTTCCTTATCCCCAATCAACTCCAACTTATAAGGTTGGTTTGCTTCTTCAGCGCGCGCTTCATCTTCTGTTACAACGCGACGACGGAAGGATTGAGACTCTTTAATAATGCGCTGCATATGCTTTTCGATTTGCTTCAAATCGTCTGGCGTAAATGGAGTATCAACATCGAAATCGTAGTAGAAGCCGTCTTTAATTACAGGACCTACGCCCAACTTTGCGTCTGGTCGAATTTCTTGAACAGCTTGAGCCATCACATGGGTAGCGGAATGACGCATGATTGCGATGCCATCTTCACTATCAAGAGCTACTGATTCCACGGTATCGCCGTCATGAAGAGGCGTGTACAAATCACGCAACTCGCCATTTAAACGCACGGCAATAATATTCTTATCTTCCGCGAAAAGTTCAACGCCAGTGAAGCTTGCATCCACCTCCTTGCGTTCCTCGTTTACGGTGATGGAGATGGTATTTTCAGCCATAATTGTCCTTTTCTATCGGGGTCTTGCGTTACTAATGTGCAGACCTGGACTTGTGTGGCGTCGATGAATTTATAAACATATCACATACATAAACGGCTTACGCAACAAAATTACGCAAGCCGTTTAAAACAACGACGTCAATCGCGCGCATTTTTCACGCACAATTGCTTGTCACTCTAGAACACACAGCAGACAGAATAGTAAAATTACTAAAAACTAATAGATTTTTGTAATTATTTTCGCTAATTGTATTAAATTTTACTAAATACTCTACTTGCTAGTTTTTGTTTAGAAGAAAAATGCTTTGTAAATAACTGATGTAAGGCAACAAATAAACTTTCACATAACTTCACTGCAAGGAAGAAAGCTCCAGCAACGATTGCTATACTACCGCCAGCAGAAAGACTAAATATTACCGCTATACCCAATCCAGCTAAAGCAATAATCACAGAAGTTAAAACGCAAGCAATAACAAACATGTGAATTGACGAGACTCTGCCCTTAAGCGCTGCAGCAGGTGCAGCTATAAGAGAGACAGAAACAACAGTTCCAACCGCAGGAATAATAACAGAAACAGTTATGATAATAAGAGCTAATACAAGACCTTGCATTAATCCAGCTCTTCCACCAGAAGCTTTGTAATCAGTAGGATCAAAAGAGCAGTGAACCAAGTTAGCAGCGTTCAACATCCAAAGTAATAATGCTAGCAAAAGCGTAAATGATGCAGCTGCAACATCAGCATGAGTACAATTCAGCAATGATCCTGCTAAGAAGCTTTCAATACGTAACGGAAGAGGAGCAAACCACTTGTTTAAAAAGTATCCACTTGCAAAGCCAACAGTAAGCGTAATTCCAGCAGCAGCTTGAGAAGATATTCCTTTTAATTTGGAAAGAGCATGCATTACAAAAGAAAGAACTATACAAGCAAAAGCTGCTCCAACAAATAATCCTATAGAAAGAATATTCTGATCAATTGTGTACATTGAGGTTACAACTACACCTAAAACTGCTCCAGGAAATGCAGCATGTGTAATAGATTCAGTGAAGAAAATACGCTGATTTAATAAAGCTAGTGATCCAACAAGTCCACACAAGGCTCCTACAACTACCGCCTCAACCATGGGAAGCGCAATAATTTGCCACATACTTACCATGATTAGCCTCGCTTTGCGTCAGTAAGATCAGTAAGATCAACATCAGTATCTGACTGAGAATTACTTAATTTCAAAATTCTTTTAGATTGAAGCAGTGAATATATGCATCTATAAATTGTTCGTAGAATAAGTACAACCACGAACATTGCGCATATGCTTAAAGCAACTGCAGCTTGAGGAGAAATAGGGTGATCTAATTCGAGATTCATCACATACATTCCAAGCAAAACTCCAGCAATACCAACGCCAATAGCCACGAAAGCCATTGATCTGACAGTTCTTGCAACTAATCTTGCGCTAGCTCCAGGAATTATCAAATATCCTATAACAAGCAGCACTCCAACCGCGGATGATGCTGAAACAACTACTGCAGCAATTCCAGCATTCAAAATTATGTCAACAAAAAGAGTATTTACGCCCATAAGACGTGCGCTCGTTCTATCAAATGCCACAATAACTTGCTGTTTCCAAGTCAGTAGCAAAACAATTATAGTTAGCAAGCAAATCCACATAGCTTGGGTCATTCTATCGTCAGTAACGTCAAGAAGTCGCCCAAACATAAGAGCTTCTAACTGTCCTGACATATCTCCTTTTTTAAGCGAGATAACGATTCCACACGCGAAGAATGTTGTGAGAACAGTTGCAATAATAGACTCGTTTATTCGTTCACATCTTGTGGCAAATACAAGCGCAATTACTAAAATTACAGCGCAAATGGACGCACCGGGAAGAATATTATCTATACCACCGTAAAGCGCTCCAACAACTATACCTGGGAATATTCCATGAACAAACGCTTCAGCATTAAACTCAGCGCAACGCAAATTCACAAAAACACCTACTACGCCACTCGCTATTGCAAGCATAACTAGCAGACAGAACGGTCGAAAAAGATAAGGTGCTGATGCTATAAAATCAAGCTCATCAATTGGTTCTAAAAGTTGCCTCAAATATTCAACGAGTTCAGCTAGCATGATTCTCACCCTTTAAAGAGTTTGAATCATCATTATTTGCAGACTCATCAGAAATTTCATTAAGCGTCAATCCGGCTGTTGATGCTGGAATAGTACCGCCGTATGCAATAGAAATATTTTCTTTTGTCATTACTTCTCGCAAATTTCCGAATGCTATTTGCTTACCAGCTAGCAACAATGCTTTTTCACATATAGCGTCAGCTATAACAAGATCATGTGTAGAAACTACGAAAGATATACCTTCTTGTTTCGCTGATTTCATAATTGTAAGAAGTTCTCGCCTATTCGGCTCATCTAAACCATTAAACGGTTCATCAAGTAATATTAAAGTCGGCTTTGCAACTATAGCTCTAGCAAGAAGAACTCGCTGTCTTTGACCTCCAGAAAGATCACCAAAGCGCATGTCTGCACGTTTTAAAAGACCAACGTGACGAAGAGCGTCCTCAACGGCAGCTTTCTGCGATTTACGCAAAATACCAAAGAATCCAGTTTTTCTGCTCAATCCCATGGCTACTACTTGCCTAGCAGTGATTGGAAATGTCAAGTCCAAATCAACTTGCTGAGGAACGTAGCCAATTGAGATTGACTTTGGCATGCGTAACTCTCCATGACTTACGCGCACAATTCCGATTATGGCCTGCAAAAACGTTGTTTTTCCAGATCCATTTGGACCGATCAAAGCCAAAGCCTCACCAGATTCTAAGCTACCGTTAATCCCAGTAACTACGGTTTTATAGCCGTATGCTAGGTCGCAATCTTTCATTGCGAGGACGCTCTTACTCACTATTTACCGACCTTTTATATCGTTAACTACTTCTTCAACATGGACTTAATCGTGTCTGGAAGCTCTGGAACCTTACCATTCCAAGCCTTCACTAAGGTTTCAACATTGTGAACGATGGATCCAATATAAGTTTCTCCCGCAGAGCCTACTGGTCCAAGAGAATCACCATATAAAGCATCGTCACCAATAATAGCTTTTACACCTGCCGCAGAAGCAACAGCCTTGATTGACTTAGAATTGTTGGAATTTTCAGCAAAGAGCGCTACCGCACCAGACTTTTTAACAGCTTCTGCAGCTTGCTTAATATGCTCAGCTGTTGCATCCTGCTGGCTATTGAAGTCAGATAGTGCAGCACCTATGAACTTTACGTCGTAATCTCTTGAGAAGTATCCGAAAGCATCATGAGAAGTGAAGAGAACGCGATGCTCCTTAGGAACACTATTCAAAGCTTCAGTAGCCCATGAATCCAAATCAGTCAAAGACTTTGTAAACTTTTCAACGTGCTCGTCGAAAATTGTTTTGCTTCCAGGAAGAGCTTTACCGAGGAAATTACCGATATTCTTAACCTGAATCATAGTGTTCTTAGTGCTTGTCCAAATATGTGGATCATATTGGAATTCAGGCTCTTTTTCACCTTCTTCTGGAGGGAATGGCCACTTTTCAGCATGCACTTTAGCAATACCACGATCAATCTTGTATGGAAGATTCTTTTCTTTAGCAGCTTCAGCCTTTGGATCTTTAATTTCATCAGCTGTAAGAATACCGGATGTTACGCCCATAGTGCCTTTGAAGCCAGTTGCTTTTACAGCCTGATCCAAGAAGTGCTCAAGATCAACGCCAGAAACCAGCATTAAGTCAGCTTTAGATAATGCTTTAGATTGAGCTGGAGTCATTTCGTGTTCGTGAGCAGAAGCATTCGGTGCGAGTAAGCATGTCAAATTAATAGTGGACTTTGCTTTATCTTGAGGAGCTCCGATTACAGACTTCTTACCTTGAGAATCGGTTTTGTTTAGACTTAATCCAGATTTTGCGTCTGCAGTTGACGCAATTTGTGTTACGTAATCGCAAATCTGAGTAGTTGTTGCAACTACGTTCACTTGATTACCTTTTGCTTTGCTATCAGAGTTCTTTGAAGAACCACAAGCACTCATAGAAGTTGCTAGTAATGCAACCGCAGCAGCAGTTGCGAAAATTCGTGCAGTTTTCACATTGTTCCTTTCAGGAATCTTTAGCGTTATTGCAGGGGTCGATTTCGAGACTTTGCTCATGAAAAAAATAATCATTCGCAATAACGCTTATAGCATAAGAAAAATATGCGCATAGGTCAATCAAAAATGTGGAAAAATATAATTTATTTTTAAAAAACGCGTTTTGCTAAAATTTTATCTGATATAATACTATTTTTTTGATTTGATGCATAAAATCAAACAAAAAATAACATAGATAAAACGGCTATATATAAGCAAATACTGAAAGCACTAATAAATTTGTTATATCAAATATTTCTGCTATAAAAAATTCTAATTTTTACCTCAACACGCTCGACACGCCGCAACACGCGAATAACTCAAAAATTACATTTCTTCTCAAAATATTTACATATTGGAACACAACATATGTTAATCGAACAATACATTTGTCCAAATATAAAAAATAAAACAGTAAACTAACAAACTTACTAACATGCATCACAACGATTAAACTTAATAATATGACATTCCAAGAAACCCAGCTAAACCTACATTCTCAAAATAGTTATTCACAAACAGAAGGCACATCTGCAATAGAAATTAACATGCAAACTGTGTCAAAATACGTACGAACCCCACAAAGTACTGACAATAAGTATTCACGAGGAGTTCTTGGTTTAATCACAGGTTCAAATTCGTATCCCGGAGCAGCAGTATTAAGTACTAAAGCAGCTGCATATTGCAATATAGGAATGGTGCGTTACGCAGGACCGTTACGCGCACAAAATTTAGTATTACAATCACTGCCAGAAGCAGTCGTTTCTGAAAAATTACAAGGAAAAATAAACGCTTTAACAATAGGGTCAGGAATATCAGATTCAGAACACAGTTACGACGAAGAAACAAAATCTCAACGAAAATATATAGAAGAAATACTCAAAAAATACGAATCTGAAGAAAATAATATACAATCAGAAACTCAAAAATCCTTGCCGCCAGTATGCGTAGACGCAGGCGCTTTAGACTTACTACCAAAAAACGTTTGCCAAAAAGTAATTTTAACTCCACACGCCGGCGAATTAAGTTACCTTTTTAAACGATATGATTCTTGCATAAGCTCGCAGCAAATAATAAGCAATCCAATTTATTACGCACAAAAAGCAGCAGATCTTACTGGCGCAACAGTACTACTTAAAGGCGCAAAAACAATTGTTGCATCGCCAAAAAATCTTAATAAACCAGTATATGTAGCACAATATGGTCCATCTTGGCTCGCAACAGCAGGATCTGGAGATGTACTGTCTGGAATTATTGGCGCTACTCTCGCTCAACAGGAAGAAACTATCGAAAACTACGCTATTATTGCGGCTAGCGCAGCAGTAATACATGGCATTTCAGCAATGTTGGCAGCTTATAGCAGTAGCGAAAATAATTACACACAGTTTGTTAAGGAACTTGTGAAAGCCAAGAAACCTCTTATGCTTGAACACCCAATTGTTGCTAGCGACATAATCGCAGCATTACCACACGTTTTTGGGATTCTCATAAATATGAAGTGAAATCTTAAAAATAAGCTAATAAAAATACGCAAACAAACACGAAAAACAAATATGAAAAACAAATACGAAAAAATAGGAAGTATCAAAAATATGAACAGTACAAAAACAGTTGAGATTCACGACGTTATGTTTGATTACTGCAAAGTTCTATTAGAGTGGAACTGTAGAAATTGCTTAGAAAAACAATTCCCAAATTTAGTTGATACGATTTGCCCTAATGGAAGCTTTGGAAAGGACGATTTAGCCGGATTCTACGAGTTTGAAGATCGCATGGACGGCGGCGAACTTTTGAAAGATCTTATGCCTGAATACGAACGCCGTTTTGGAAGTGAACTCGCTGAAGCTTTCCGCTGGTACTGCGCACACTATGATCAAGTTCTTACGCGCATGATGCCTGGCATGGTTGATTTGCTGAAAGATTTACGAAATGCAGGTTATGGTGTTTGGGGATTAACGAATTGGTCTAGTGAGACTTTCCCACTTGCGTTGAAAAAATTCCCAGAGATTTCAACACTTCTGCAAGGAACTATTATTTCTGGTGTAGAACATTTGCATAAGCCACAGCCGGAAATTTTCAAACTTGCTATTAGTAGGTTTGGACTAAAAGCTGAAAGTACAGTATTTTTTGACGACAAACCGCAAAATATTGATGGTGCTAATAATGTAAATATGAATGCATTTGTATTTACAACAGCTGAACAAGCACGCAAAGATTTAGCTTCACTAGGCGTAAGTTTATAGTAGTTATGTAACAGTTAGCTAACGCTTAAGCAGTGACAGAATTGTTGAGTAAAAGCTCTATTTAATTTAAATACACTGAGAAATAGAAAAATTAAATAGAAAAATTATAAAAAGCAGCCAGGAAGGTACTTATTATGACGCTACTTCAGTTGAAGTACATTGTAAAAATTTTCGAATGCGGATCTATGAATGAAGCGTCACATGAATTATATGTATCACAACCAGCTTTAAGTTCTTCAGTTCGCGAACTAGAGAGAGAACTCGGCATAGAAATTTTTATGAGATCATCTCAAGGAATTGTTCTTACTGTAGAAGGTGCAGAATTTCTGACTTACGCGAGGCAGGTTTTAGATCAAGCTGCATTACTTGAGGAAAGATATTCTAGTAAAAAACCTAGAAGGCAATTATGCAGCGTGGCTACTCAACATTACATGTTTGCTGTTGAAGCTTTCGTAGAAATGATTCGTAGCATACAGTCAAATGAGTATGAGTTTTCTATTAGAGAAACACGTACAAAAAATATTATTAATCAAGTTAATGATATGCGCGCAGACATAGGAATCTTGTATCTTTCAGACTACAATAAAGATGTTATTGGAAAAATGCTAAGAGAAAAGCATTTAGAATTTCACCCACTTTTCCGCGCAAAGCTTCATGTTTTTATTTCGAAAGACAATCCACTTGCTTCAAAAAGCAGTTTAACTTTGGACGATTTAAAACCATATCCTTTTATACAATACGAGCAGGGCGAAGATGGAAGTTTCTTCTTTGCAGAAGAGGCAGTTTGGCCTAATCATCCTCCAAAGAAAATTAATGTAAGTGACCGCGCAACAATTCTTAACTTTATTATTGGTTTAAACGGTTACACAGTTTGCACTGGAATTGACAACGGCGATCTTAATAATGAAAAAATTGTTACGATTCCTTTGGAGTGCGAAGAAACAATGCTTGTTGGCTGGATAAAAAATGAGAGAACAAATCTTTCTGACGCAGCCCACACATACTTATTGCAACTACAGTCTGTTCTTACTAATCATGGGTACAATCTCATAACTAAAGTGCAGTAAAAGTAGCAAGAGTAGAAAAAATAGCAAAAAATAGCGAAATTACTGCACTTACCATGCTAGATCATCAAGCAACTGATCTACCCACTTTATGATTTCATGCTCGCTCATAGCAGCAGAACCTAGAGAAGTTTCAAAAGGAGTTGGAACAATCAGCAAATGATTTAACGGCCTGTACTGTAATGATTTGTATATGCGTTTCATTCGCATCAATACTGACTCTTTTGGATCAAATCCCACAACTCTAAGTGAGTGACCTTGCGAAACTAGCTGAGTTATTCCTAAATCTCTAGCTTTAAATCTAAGACGGGCAACATCAAATAAAGCTTCAAGAGATTTAGGAGGATTACCATAACGATCCGTAAGCTCATCACTGATTTCTTTAAGATCATTATCATTCTGAGCTTGCGCAAGTTTCCTGTAAGCTTCTAATCGCAATTTATCCGCATCAATATAATCCGTTGGTATAGATGCTTCAATAGGAAGATCTATACTAACCGAAACAGCCTCTTTACGTTCAGGCTCCTTATATTTTTCTACAGCTTCGGAAACCATGCGGACGTAAAGATCAAAACCAACGCCCTCAATATGACCACTTTGCTCATCGCCAAGAAGATTACCAGTACCACGCAATTCCAAATCTTTCATAGCAACATCAAAACCAGAGCCTAGTGCAGTGTGTTGAGCAATTGTTGCAAGTCTATCGTGAGACTGTTGTGTCATAGACTTAGACGGATCATACAAGAAGTAAGCGTATGCGCGCTCACGTCCACGACCAACTCTTCCACGCAACTGATGCAATTGACTTAGTCCAAATCTGTCAGCATGATCTACAATAAGCGTATTTGCGTTGGAAATATCAAGTCCAGTTTCAATAATCGTGGTACAAACAAGCACATCAATATCTCTATGCCAAAAATCACGAATAACAGCATCAAGCTGTTTCTCTCCCATTTTTCCGTGCGCGATAGCAACGCGCGCATTCGGAACAAGCTCATGAATTTTATTAGCAACAGAACTAATATCTTCTACGCGATTGTGCACATAAAATACTTGACCTGCACGCAACAATTCACGCTTCACACAAGCAGCAACTTGAGCATCCTCATATGCGCCAACGTAAGTTAATACAGGAAGACGATCTTCAGGAGGCGTAGCCAAAGTTGACATTTCTCGAATTCCAGTTACGGCCATTTCAAGCGTTCTAGGAATTGGCGTTGCAGAAAGACTCAACACATCTACATTCGTACGTAAAGCTTTTAAAGTTTCCTTATGCTCAACCCCAAAACGCTGCTCTTCATCAATGATGACTAATCCTAAATCTTTGAATTTTATACTAGGATTAAGTAGCTTATGCGTACCAATTACAACATCAACACTACCGTCCGCAAGACCCTCCAAAGTATTATCTATCTCTTTTTTAGTTTGGAATCTACTCATAGCAGCTACTTTTACAGGAAAACCTTCGAATCTTTCAGTAAAAGTATCAAAATGCTGTTGTACGAGAAGAGTTGTTGGAACAAGTACAACAACCTGTTTTGAATCTTGCACTGCTTTAAACGCAGCTCTTAAAGCAATCTCAGTTTTACCAAAGCCTACATCGCCACAAATCAAACGATCCATAGGCATTGGTTTTTCCATATCAGCTTTTACTTCATCAATTGTAGTAAGCTGATCTGGAGTTTCCTGATATGGGAATGCGTCTTCCAACTCTTTTTGCCATGGAGTATCTTTACTAAAAGCAAAACCTTTAGACTGTTGTCTTGCTGAATATAGTTTAATAAGATTTTCTGCAATCTCATGAACATGTTTTCTTGCTTTCGCTTTTGTAGCAGCCCAATCAGACCCACCAAGCTTATTTAGTTTTGGTATTTCCGCACCAATATATTTACTTACAGCATCAAGTTGATCTGTTGGTATAAAAAGTTTATCTGCAGGAGCGTTACGCTTGCTTGGAGCATACTCTATTACTAAATATTCTCTTTCAGCCGTACCACCAGAAACAGCAATATTGCGCTGTTTCATACCAATAAAACGGCCTATGCCATGCTGATCGTGTACAACGAAATCACCTGGCTTAAGCTCCATAAGATCAATAGCTTTATGTCTTTTTTGCGGAGTTTTAAGACGACTTGCAGCAGAAGAATGTCCTGTTATATCTCTTTCAGTTAGTAAAGCTATTCGAGCGCTTTCGTCTATAAATCCGTCTACTGCATTAGAAACTAAAGAAGAAAATCGTACAATTCCTGTCTGTTTTAACGCACGGCTTAGTCTTGCTACAGTACCACTTGCTGCTGCAGTAATCGTCACATCATATCCGTCATCAAGCAATGCATTAATACCGTTTGTAACTTTTTCTTCACTACCTCTAAACTCATTAGGAGATATAGCAGGAAGATTAACGTTTATTTGATTATTGCTAACTGTATCTGCATCAATATTTAGTGATGTTAATTTCCAAACATCATGTTGCGAATAATATAAAGATGATAATGTTTCTTCAAAATCTAAGAAATTAGCTTGATCAAAAGTTATAGGAGCACCCGAACCGCGTCCACTCGCTGCAACATGCCAGCTTGCTGCAAGAAACTCATTAGCTGTTTTAGTAACATCATCAGCAGCTCGTCTACATTTCTCAATATCAGAAAACATGATTACAGCATCATCTGGAAGCATGCTTTGCACTGATTCCATATTGTCTATTAGAGCTGGAATTAAAGATTCCATACCTTCTACTGGTATAGCTTGTGAAATAGATTCAAGCATGTCATCAGCGTTAGGAATAGAACCAATTAAAGACTTAGCACGTTTACAAACACTTTCAGTAAGCTGTAATTCTCTACAAGGAGTAGCCCATAGACTACGTATAACGTTACCGTACGTACGCTGGTCGGAAGCATGAAATTGTTTTATACTATCTATCTCATCTCCAAAAAATTCCATTCGCACAGGATGAGTCATTGTTGGAACAAAAATATCAAGAATTCCGCCTCTTACAGCAAATTCTCCTCGCTCCATAACTAAATCGACACGCGTATAAGCATTCTCAACAAGACGTTTTATAGCTTCTTCTAAAGGTATTTGAGATCCGCATGAAAACACAAGAGGCTCAACATCAGCAAGACCAGATACAACAGGCTGTATAAGAGATCTTACCGGCATAACAAGTACGCGAATCGGTCCAAATAAATCACTAGAGGAATCAGGGTGACGCAATCTGCGAAAAACAGCTATTCTCGAAGCAACAGTGTCTGCTCTAGGCGACAATCTTTCATGAGGTAAAGTCTCCCAAGCTTCAAGTTTCGCTATATCTTTTTGATTTCCCTCATACCAGTCACGAATAGAATCAGTTACTTCGTCAGCTTCCCTTCCAGAAGGAACTACTAAAACTACAGGATACTGTTCAGCAACTTTCGCAACTAAAGCAGGTCTTATTCCAACAGGAGAAGAAACATTAACAATATTCACATACTTTTCATCCACATTCTGAGGCTCTTTTTCAAGCCGAGAACGCAAATCGCAAAGTTTACTAAACTTCTCATCTCCTGCGCATAAGCGCGAAAGAAGATCAGATAAAGCTCCCCCATAATTATTCTCTTTTTTATAAGATACTTCAGAGCGATAAGTAACAGTTTTTTGCATAAAACTACCGGTTTTACTAGTGTAATTACAAATTATAAAATTGCGCTATAACGCACAATTAGCGTCCATTAAAGTGCTCTTGAGTTGCGCTAAGACCGCGGAAAATAACGCTTTCTACAGCATCAGCACCATCAGCCAAAAAATTATCAAGTTCAGCTCGTTGTTGAGGAGCAAAACCTCCAAGAACCCAGTTCACTGTATTCTCGTGAGCATGAGAGCCTCTCTGAGCATGACCTACTCCCATTCTCACACGAGCATATTGAGGAGTTCCAAGAGATCTATCAATTGATCGAATACCATTATGCCCACCTGCGGAACCACCGGCTTTTACTTTAATACGACCAAAATCTAAATCCATATCGTCATGAATAACAACAATATGATCCGGCTCAATCTGATAGTATGCGCTTATTGATGCAACAGCAGCACCTGAATCATTCATAAAGGTAAGAGGCTTAGCCAAAAAGAACTTAGCAAGCTTGCCATCAAGATTCATAACACCTTTACCAAGCTTAGCCAAACCTTTATGATCCGAAAAAGATATTGACCAACGCGAACTAAGCACATCAGCAACCATAAACCCCATATTATGGCGAGTACCTTCATATTTCGTACCAGGGTTTCCTAAACCTGCAATCAGCCAAAAATCCGATGACATACTATCCCCATTTTCTTTGCCTATTATTTGTAAACAAGCAATATAAAACAAAAAGGCGTATCACGCGCATAACGTACATTGACGCTTTGCTGATACGCCTTTATATACTCCTGCCTATTCTAGCAAGAAAATAGCCAATATTATTTTTGACCTACATTATTTCAAAAACTCGTCAGTAGAAAGTTTCTTAGCATTAGGCAATTGATTCGTAACTTTACCTTTAGAATCAGTGTAAGCACCTTCCTTACTCAGGAAGTTAAAGTACTTTTGAGCACCATTTACATCGCTAGTACCGAATACAAACTTTCCACTTTTAATATCTGCGTGACTTCCCCAATATTCGCCGTCAACAATCATTTTCATGCTTTTCTTAACGAATTTTGGATCAAGATTAGCTTCTTTTGCTTCTTCAACCAAAATATTTGAAGCCTCATCTGGATGCTCGTACGCATACTCGTATCCTCTTTTTGCAGCCTTAACGAAAGCACGAACAAGCTTTGGATCTTTACTAATAGTGTTCTTGTTGGTAATTATACCGATAGTATCAGGCTGACCTGGGACACCGTAATCTCCTTCTTTAAAGCAACGAAGTTTCGGTCCAAATAATTCAGACTGAACTCCTTCCCAAGTACCGTAGAATCCACCAAAATCAGCTCTACCGGTTTCGAGAGTACGGAATGTAGAAGTACCAACAGTTACCTTATTGAAGTTACCTTTTCCACCATCATGCTGAATCATTCTACGAATAACAGCATCACCTTCAGCAGAACCGAAAGTAGCAAAAGTGCGTCCATCAAAATCTTTAGGAGAATGAATCTTATTGTTGCTTGCAAGAGAACACCATATAGCACTTGGCTTCTGCTGAACTTGCATAACCTGCTCAAGATTTGCACCCTTAGTGGAAAAATCAGCAACATTAGTTAGTGTAGTAAGAGCAAAATCAGCGGCACCACTATCTACAGCATGTTCAGAACCGGTTTGTGCAACGGCAAGAATATTAACATCCAAACCGGCATCTTTAAACCAACCTTTATGCTTTGCAACATAAATACCAATATGATTAGTATCAGGTGCCCAAAAAAGCATAAACGATACTTTACGAAGATTTTTACCATTACTTTGTTGCGAAGATCCGCATGCAGCACACGAATATAAACAGCATACTGAAAGAAGTGCTGCACAGAAGCGTTTAACACCACGCATATTCATGAGTTCCCTACTTTGTTTTTACTCACCATTTTCTGGGAAATGCAGCACAGACTTGGCAGAAAACGGTATGAAGGTCCTAGCCCGCGCCCGTTCAATGCCCCCGCACGCTCTTTAAAAAGCACGATGCACGGTTTGCCACACATTGACTCACGAAACGATTTTGATTATGCACACATCATCCGACATTTAGAAGATTAATTACAAAAACTAATTTTTCTATAAATAAAAAATGGTTGGCACGCATCTTTACAATAGTTGAAGACTTGTGCATAAGTAATCTTGAAAGATTCCGATTGGGGCAGCAATCGAATTTCGCACATACTATGACTTTTACGGAACTTTTACGGAAGGAATTTACACGTATGACGCACTCGCGTTTAAAACACGTAATTTTCAAATATCTGCCAACAGTAGTATCAGTAATACTTTTCTTTACTTTATGGCAGTTAGCGTGTATGTATTACAAGCTATCAGAGAATCTTATTCCATCACCACTAGCAATTGCAGATGCTACGAATGATACGTGGCCTACGCTAATACCAGCAACAATAGTTACTTCACAAGAAACTGTTATTGGATTCCTGCTAGCTATATTTTTAGGTATTCTTCTTGGAGTTGGATTCCACGTATGCAAACCTTTACATTCTGCACTATTCCCACTTTTATGCGCTGCACAAACGCTACCTCTTATTTCAATAGCTCCAATATTTCTAATATGGTTCGGCTTTGAGATTTCTGGAAAAATCATAATAGTTATGATTTTTAGCCTATTCCCTATTGCAGTTCAAACTATTAGAGGACTTGAAGCAGTACCGACTTTTTATAGTGACGTTGCACTAACGTGCGGAGCTGGACGAGTATGGACCTTGTGGCATGTAAAATTACGAGTCGCAGCAAGACAAATATTCGGAGGAATAAAAATAAGTGCTGCATACGCTTTCGGTTTAGCTTCTACATCAGAATATTTAGGCGCAAAAGATGGGCTCGGAATTTGGCTGCAATTTGCGTACAATTCGTACAGAACACCACTTATTTTTTCTGCAACTTTTGTAATTATTATTCTTACAACATTATTGATGTGCGCAGTAAATTTAACTGAAAGAATTCTTCTAGGACCTGCTGAAGATGAGGAAGATCCAGATAACCAACTCTAATTTTTAATAAATACAATGCAATACGCGCGATACGCGCACACTCACACGCACCGCTAAAAGTAAAGCAAATAAGTACAAGTATAGTAAAAGCGCCAACAGGAGAATCTGCTGGCGCTTTATAGTTGAGTTATAAATTCAATTTCAAATTACTTATGCTCGGATTCTTCCTTTTGCTCAGAATTATTGCTCTCAGACTCTTTAGCTAAAGCATCCGAAATAGCATCACTTAAGGCTTTCTGAGCTTTACCATAAGCAGACCAATCGCCGGCTTTCATTGCAGAATCAGAATCTTTCAAAGCCTTAGCAGCACGATTCAAAGCATCTTTAATTTGAGGATTAATAGTAGTCTGATTAGAACTCTGACTACTAGTTTTATCTTCCTGAGCTTTTTGAGATGTACTATTATCCTTATCTGCCTTCGCAACAGAAGATTCGGAATTATTAGACGCATCTCCAGCAGCAGCTCCGGAATTTCCTCCAAACACTTGATTTAGCGCCTCATCCAAAGTATCAGCAAATCCAACTTGTTCACCAAAAGCAACTAATACTTTCTTAAGTAACGGATAGCTAGTTGAACCACTTGACTGTACGTAAACCGGCTGTACGTAAACCAATCCTCCACCAAGCGGCAAAGTAAGAAGATTGCCACGTTTTACTTTAGTAGAACCAGATTCCAGCAAATTCAACTCTTTAGAAACATTTGCGTTAGCGTTGAAATTATTTTGAGCTTGACCAGGGCCTGGAACATTTGAAACCTTAGGTAATTCTTGCAATCTAAGCTTTCCATAGCCAGGACTTACTTTTCCAGGAGTATTACCCGCATCTGAATTAGCTGATAAGAATCCTGTTAATATTTCGCGAGTTACTTTACCTGCAGGAATATAAGTAGAAACAAGCGAGAACACCGGCTTCTTAGTACCTGCTGCTTGCAAAGTCAAGTAGTAAGGTGGCTGCAAAATATCGTCCTTTTGCGCAGCTTGAGATTCAGTTGGATCAACAGGAGTCTGCCAAAAATCTTCTCCAGAGAAGAATTGGCTAGCAGAACCAACATGATACTTTGCTAGTAAATATCTCTGAACTTTAAACAAACTTTCCGGATATCTTAAGTGACTCATCAAATCACCTGAAATTTCGGAAATATCATGATAATGACCAGGGAATATTGATCTCCAAGCTTTAATAACAGGATCTTTAGTATCCCAAACGTATAGATCAACAGATCCATCATACGCATCTACTGTTGCTTTAACAGAGTTACGAATATAGTTTGCACGCTGATTAGTTAAACCTTTAATCGAATGAGAAGTTTTTGTTGTAGAGTCCTGAGTTATTTTACCAAAATCTGTCATTTGAGAATAAGGATAAGAATCAGAAGTAGTATAACCGTCAACAATCCACTTAACTCTACCGTCTACTACAGCAGGATAAACACGACCATCTAAAGTCAAGTATGGAGCTACTTTAGATACACGATCTTTAGGATTTCGATCATACAAAATCTGAGACTGCGAAGTTACACGATCTGAGAATAGTATCTGATCTGACCTAAAACGTATAGCGTGTATAAGCCTAGAGAACCAGTTACCTAAGCTTGGACCAGCATTCCCCTTAAACGTTGTTAATGCACCTTGTGAACCTGTAGGATAATCAAACTCCCATGGAGCAGTTCCCTTAGGAGAACCAACTATAGAATATTCTGGAGCATTAGGAGAAAAATAAATTCTAGGTTCATACTTTTGAGATTTTGTCATCTTACCTTGAGTAGGAATACCATACTCCATAAATTGCGGCTGACCGTCAGCTGTAACTTTATTTCCGTACGCAGCAACAATACCGTAGCCATGTGTATACACAGTATGATCATTTACCCAATTATGATTGTCGTTACCCGATAAATTAAGTTCTCGAGCAGCAATAACAGTATCTTGACTTACTCCATCAATATTGTATTTATCGACTGCAAGCGTATCTGCAAACATATAATACTGTTTTGATTGCTGCAGCTGACGGAAAGTAGGTGAAGTTACTTGAGGATCTAGAAGACGAATTTGAGCCGTAGACTCAGCTTCTTTAGCTAAAGCTCCAGATTTACCTTCCGAAGCAGCGTTATAAGATTCCACTTCAACATTATTTAACCCGTATGCGAATTTTGTAGCATTAATATTTCTCTGAATATACTCAGCTTCCAGCTCTTGAGCATTAGGGTTTACTTTAAATCTTTGAAGTATTAGCGGCCATGCGAATGAGATAATCATAGATGTTACCACTAAGAAAGCTACTGCTACTGCAGGCGTTTTCCAAGCTTTTACAGCTGCAAAGAATCGCGTTTCTAACTCTACTTTTCCGCTAAGAGAATGAGATTTAAGTATCCACACAAAAATCACTAAGCCAACAATCAGAGTAAGAATAGCCATAATAATACTTGCTGGAACTCTAGCGTTCATATCAGTGTAAGATCCGCCAGTAATTCTAGGACCGTCAAAAATTACAAGCGTAAACATATCAAGAATCTGTATTACTGACCAAGCAATCATAAGCAACAGGAACCAAATACCAATTTGTCTACGAGCATGCTTTGTAATATTAAACAAGCCATTGCCATTTACAGGCATGGTTATACGAATAGCTCCCATAAGGAAATGCGTAAGAACAGAGAATAGTAATGATAAAGCTAGTAGTAATATAAAAGCTTTCATAAATAGCAGCAAACCAGGAAGAACAAACACGTAGAAACCGTTGTCAATGCCAAATTGCGGATCTTTAATACCAAAAGGCTGAGCGTGGAACATAAGCAAAATTTGCGCCCAATGAGAGTAAAACTGCGAGCCAAACAACGCTCCCACAATAAGAGATACAATACCTGCAATATGGAAAGCTACTTTAGAACTAACGCCCTTTTTAAAATCAATTATATTTCCACTAATACGAATATAAGATCCATCAGCATTAGTAGGACGAGTGCGTATAGCAAGTGATGCTGAAAGATATCCGAATACTGCCATAAGCACAGCGTAAAGAGCCCAAACTCCAACTTTTGCTCCTAGCTGAATCCAAATTACGCTTTCAAATCCAAGCTGTGAATACCACATGCAATCACTAATAAAAGTAGACAAACCTACAATTATTAAAAATGCAAAAACTATAAATGCTACTATGCCAGCTAAAATCCAACGCCATTTTTTCGTAATATTAATAAATTTATCAAAATTAAGATCTATGTGCATATAAGAATTATTCTCCTTCTTTTTACTATTTTTTTCACTCTTTTTAGATGATTTTTGATTATCTGAATCGTCCTTTTTATCACCGATGGGTCTATCTTCATCGTAGCCATTAGTTAAACGTTCAATTTCGTCTATAAAAGATAAAAACTTGCTATTCTTGCCTACTGAATCGTTAGAAGATTCTGAATTCTCATTACTGTCTTCATCAACGCTTATATCAATAATTTCAGGTTCATTATTATTTTGATTTGCGCGATTACCATCACTATATTCGTTTTGATATGATTTTTCAGTATTATTAGATTTACGTTTACTGTTTTTCGCATAACCAGAACGATGACGCGTTTTGTTGCCTCTGTATATGTTAAGTAGAGTCATGAAAATGACTGCTGCTAACGGAAGCAAAATTTTCAAAATAACATAAAACATATTAATAAGAATACTATATTATGTAACTCGCAATATTAAATTATGTAAATAAAATAAGTACAAAATTTTGTTTACATATAAAATTAAGCGCGCTTACAGAAGTAACCATAAACGCGCTTATGCAAATATAAATGTTAAATTTTATTGAAACTCATAAGATTAAGCAATATCTGGATCATCTTTAGCGATTGTTCCAGTAAGCTTTCCAATAGCCTTCAATAAGTGATATACAACCAACACCACAACGGTTCCGATTGCAATGCCGTTGAACTGAATACCAGAAACTGCAAACTGGAAGTCAGCAATGCCAATAATCATAACGATTGCAGCAATCATAATATTCACTGGCTTATCGAAGTTCACTTTGTTTTCAACCCAAATTCTTATGCCGATCATACCAATCATGCCGTAAAGCAAAGTAGTCACGCCACCGAGAACACCAGCTGGAATTGAGTTCACAACAGCACCGAACTTTGGGCAGAGACTTAAGATGAAAGCAAACGCTGCAGCACACCAATAAGCGGCAGTAGAATAAACTTTTGTTGCAGCCATAACGCCAATATTTTCACCGTAAGTGGTAGTACCGCAACCTCCGAATAAACCAGCAATAGCTGTACCAAAACCGTCTGCAAATAATGCAGTTCCAATCTTAGAGTCATAGTCGCGACCAGTCATTTGAGCTACAGACTTTACGTGACCAACGTTTTCTGCAATAAGAACAAGCACAACTGGCAAGAACATAAGCAAAACAGAGAAGTCAACTTGTGGAGTGTGGAACTTAGGGAAGCCAATCCAAGAAGCTTCTTCAATCTTACTAAAGTCAACTTGACCCTGGAAGCATGCATATGCGTAACCAACAAGAACACCTAAAAGAATATTCAAACGACCAATAAGACCTCGGAAAACTACAGCAATAAGCATTACAGCAACTAATGTTACAAGCGCTGTATCTGGAGCTACTTGGAAGTTAGTCCAAACTGCAGGCCCTAAATTAAAACCAATAATTGCAACTATTGCACCGTTTACAACAGGCGGCATAATAATGTCAATCCACTTAGCTCCTGCAAAATGCACAATCACACCGATAAGAGCAAGAAGCAAGCCTGTGCACATAATGCCAAAGCTCGCAACAGCAATACCCTTATTAGCTGTTGTTACAGCCGAAACAGGTGCTATAAGACCAAAAGAGCTTCCCAGATAACTAGGAAGCTTATTTGCATTAATAAGTAAGAACAGTGCTGTAGAAATAGCAGTGAACATTAAGGTGGTTGATGGATCAAAGTGCGTAAGAATAGGCACCAAGAACGTAGCACCAAACATTGCAATAACATGCTGAGCACCAATTCCAGCAGTACGAGTCCAAGTCAAACGCTCGTCTGGTTCTACAACTTCACCAGGCTTTAACGTTTTGCCATCACCGTGAAGCTGCCACGTAAATAAATTATTCATATCTTCTCCTGCTCATAAAGAGTACTGGATTATGTGCATGCTTATAGCAAAATTGTTTTCACGATTCTAATATAAGCAATTACGCCAAATGGACATTTTAATGTGCGTACACAATACTGTCGAGAAAAAACACAAAATCTTAAACTTTTGTTAATAAAACCCAGCTATAAGAACAAAAATTAATTTATATGCCAACTGGATACACAACTTATTTTTGTTTATACAAACCAACAAAAGTTTATAATCGTAAATTCTTTAAAGCTGAAAATCTTCACAACCAACATTCGAGTATTAAAAATAATCCTGAAATTAACATGCAGTATTAGCAAAAGCAACTTTTACACAAGTTACAAAATTATTTATTTTGTTACTATTTGTTATAACATTTCGGCGTGTCTTTTAAAATTGTAGCTAAATTGGCCTTTTTTAGGCAATATTTCTAATTTATTGTTAACTTTTGTCCGATTATGGGAGAATACTTGGTTAAATGGTTAATTTCTTTGTTAAATGGAAAAAGAAAATCTGCACCATCGATATGGCTCTTATTGCCGTATTGACACTTATAGCTTCCTTTATAGGAAGTTGGCTTAAACAGTACCCAGGCCTTAGCCTTTTGGGTGCTCTTATAATCGCGTTGCTTGTTGGCATGGCTCTGCAGCTGCCTTTGCACGTATATAAGAAAAATAATGACTCAAGAAGAACAGGCGTTAAAAACGCAGCTGGTTTGATTGCAAACAAGCTTCTTCGTCTTGGTATTATCCTCCTCGGTTTTAAGTTAAATTTGCATGATTTGTTTACCAAGGGCATTAAATGCTTGCCTATTGCAGCTGTGTTAGTTGCAATAATGGTTTGCGTAACTTATAACATTGCTAAACTCTTGAAAGTAAATCCTCAGCTTGCAATGCTTACAGCAGGAGGCACAAGTATTTGTGGAGCTGCTGCAGTTATGGGTCTCTCTGGCTCAATGCCAGTTCTTCCAGAAGAGGAAGATGAGAAAGAGCAGAACGAAGTTATGGCTGTTGCAACAGTTGCAATTATGGGCACTATTTACGCTCTTGCTGAAATCTTCATCCTGCCTAACTTTGGAATGACTAAACAACAGCTTGGCATTACAGCAGGTGCATCACTTCACGAAATCGCACATGCTGTTGCAGCTGGCGGAGCATTCGATAGTATCGATGTTGCAACAATAATGAAGCTCTCGCGAGTTCTTATGCTCGTTCCAGCTTCCATCTTTATTGCAATTTGGTGGAATGCTCGTCATAGCAAAGTTGAAAATGGCGGAAAGCATAAGATTAGCTTCCCATGGTTTATGCTTGGCTTTATTGCAGCATCTGTTATTGGAACTTATGTTCCTTTCATAACAGCACACTCTTCAACTCTTGTAGAAGCAGGATACGTTTTCCTTGGCATGGCTATGGCTGCACTTGGAATTAACGTAAACTTTAAAGTTATTTTTAAGCAGGGTCGCGCAGCTTTTGCAGCAAGTTTCCTGGCTTCTATCGTTTTAGTAGCCTTGGCTTACACTGCAGCAGTGCTATTCTTCTAATAAAATTTCATAAAATAAAACCAAAAGGGAGATTCGTAAAAGAATCTCCCTTTTTCATACACAATTAAATATCAGCCAATATGCACAGAAGTTCCATCTGGTATATGCTCATTAAACCATTTTGCATCGGAAACACTCAGTCTTACACAACCATGCGAGGCAGGTGTTCCAAGCTTTGCGGATTCAGAAGCTATATAATCTCCAAAATTTTGACGCGTCGGAACAGAATGGAACAAATACTTAGAACCCCAGAAGTTCACGTAGTAATCTCCACCTAATTTTTCTCTAGAATTGTAGAAATGATTACCCCTTCCATTAATTCTGAAACTTCCCTTAGGAGTAGTATTAGCAATTCCAGAACTAATAATCATGGTGTAAACGTTTTTATTATCTACGTATATTCGCGCTTTCTGAGAAAAAAGATCAACCTCTACATGAATTCTATTAGCCATTACTCCCGAAAGATTAGGATATTCACCTCCAGTTGGTTTCATCCAAAAATCATTTTTATCATCTGATTTAACTGGTGATTTTTTATCCTCTGCAACTTTAGCGTTAGTACTATTGTTCTTCTTATTCTTCGAAATCGTTTTCTTTGGTTTATTAACTAAAATTTTAGAATGATAATTTTTATTAGCATATTTAGTTATGTTATTAAGCTCAGCGTCTACAAAACCCAAATAGAGTAACGTAATTGCCATAATCAATACCATCGCAGAAACTCTTAGAATAACAGAACTACGACGCCACCAAGCTAACGCATTTGAAATATTACGAACGCACGATGCTATCTCTTTCAAAAACACTCTCATAACACCGCACCTCCTAATAAAAAATGGCGTTAACTAATATCTTATCAATAAAAATAAAAGTTAACGCCAAAAAATATTTAATTAATTAAGACTGTAAAAAATCACAAAATAGTGATATTAATACAAAATCAAACATTAAACTTAAACTCTACTATATCTCCATCTTGCATAACGTAGTCACGGCCTTCAAGACGAAGCTTTCCTTCTTCCTTAATTTTTGCCATAGAACCGTTAGCTGCAACGAAATCATCGTAAGATACGATTTCTGCTTTAATAAATCCACGCTCAAAATCAGTGTGAATCACGCCAGCAGCTTGTGGAGCAGTCCAACCTTTATGAATCTGCCAAGCGTGAACTTCCTTAACACCAGCAGTCAAATAAGTTTGAAGACCTAAAATATCAAATCCTACACGCGCAAGCTGATCCAAACCAGATTCCTTTAAGCCAGCATCCTCAAGCATTTCGCGAGCGTCAGCTTCGTCAAGTTCAGTAAGTTCTGACTCAAACTGAGCGTTTAAGAAAATTGCTTTTGCAGGAGATACAGAAGCAGACAAGCGTGCTTTCAAATCTTCATCAGCTAACTCTGAATCGTCCACATTGAACACGTAAATAAACGGCTTAGCAGTAAGCAAATGCAAATCGTAGACGTCGTTTTTATTGATTAGCTTTTCGTTATGAGCCTGATCAATAGTTTTTCCAGAAGCAAGAATTTCCTTAGCTTTGTTCACTGCATCAACATATTCTTGCGTAACTTTCTTGCCTCGCAAATCCTTTTCCAACTTTGGAAGAGCATTGTCAATAGTTTGCATATCGGCGAGAATCAGCTCAGTATTAATCGTATCAATATCGTCAGCAGGATCCACTTTTCCGTTAACATGCACGATATCGTCGTCGTTAAACGCGCGCACAACTTCACAAATAGCGTCAGCTTCGCGAATATTAGCAAGGAACTTATTACCTAAGCCTTCACCCTCAGAAGCGCCTTTAACGATTCCTGCAATATCAACAAAAGTAACTGTTGCAGGAACAATTTTTTCAGTATTAACTAATTTAGCTAAAACTGGTAAACGATGATCCGGCAGTGGAACAATACCAGTATTCGGTTCAATAGTTGCAAACGGATAATTTTCCGCCAAAACGTTATTACGAGTTAAAGCGTTAAACATAGTGGACTTGCCCACGTTTGGCAATCCAACAATTCCAATAGTTAAAGACATATTCACCTAGTTTAGACCAGCGTCGGGAAAGCCGACACAACTTGATTTTATTTACTATTTATTTTCAATAGCATCCACAGCAGATATAACATCTCCCCTAAATCCGCGAGATTCTAACTGCGCAACACCACGAATAGTTGTTCCTCCAGGAGAACAAACTGCATCCTTCATAATCCCAGGGTGAGTGCGCGAATCCATGTATAATGCGCCTACTCCTTCAATCATTTTCGCAGCCAAACGGTAAGCGCAATCACGTTGCAAACCATACTTCACGCCAGCATCCCCCAACGCTTCCATATACATTGCTGTAAAAGCAGGAGCACAGCTAGAAATACACATTGCAATATTCATATGATCAGCTGTAACACGCTCTACTAAAGAAATTGGCTCAAATAAAGCGTTAAATATCGAAAGCTGACTATCGGTAAGCGAATGATTAGTTTCAGCTAAAGTCACACCCTGACATACAGCAATAGGAGTATTTGGAATTATGCACTGAACATGAGCATTCTCACCAAGTAATTTTTGATAGCGTTCAAGAGTCCAACCTGCAGCCACAGAAATGACAGCAACACGACGTTCACAAATAATATCAGCAATAGGCTTAAGAACTTCATCAACCTGATTTGGCTTAACAGCAACTACAAGCACATCACTTACTTCGCATACTTCTTTTGCACTATGAAGTGCTTGTGCACCAAACTTAGCTGCACTGTTCGCAAGCTTATCAAAACGGCGAGCGCAAGCAACAATATTCTCACCCTTAATAACATTCGCTTTAATCAAACCTTGCACAATACCTTGAGCCATATTGCCAAAACCAACAAAACCTACAGTACCTATGCGCACAACGCTCATGAACACAATCCCCTATCACTTATTAATGTATTGCGTACGACAATATTTATAATTTAATAAATAAGTTGAACTAACCAATCTATTAAACCATATACTGTCGTACGCAAGATATTCGTACAATTTCATTCGCAAAACTACGCAAATAACTCACTTATATAATGCTTCTAAATCACCACGATTCAAAGCTTCATTGAAAAGATGAGCGAATACTACATCTCCGTGTAAACCATCATGCTCAAATTCGTTTGTAGTCCAATAATGTGAATTGGCGATACGAGAGAGAGTATCAAGCTGCAAACCGGAATCAACATACATGTCATCGAAGTAAACTGCAGACTGCAATGGAACCTCATTATTAGCAAGCTGATCCTGATCATAAATCTTTCCAAACTGCATATTACTCATCAAGCAATCAACAGCTGGCAAGAAAGGCTGCAAAGCTTTCTCCTGATCAAACATCCAAGGAAACATTGCTTCACCAGTAAAGAGAAGAGGACGAGCAGAACCGGAAAATTCAGGCATTGTTTCACGAACTTGCTGAGCAGCCCAAGAAATAGGATGATCTAAATCGCCATCAGCGTAAATAAATTCTTGCAAAGGCCAATACAACGGACTTGAAGAGGTCGCATCCATAACACCATATAAGAATTCGTCACTTAAACTACCAGCAGAAGCTCCTCCACAATGCTTAAATGCTTTCAACGATCCGTCACCATCTGCAAAAGCAGAATCAATCAACCAATGTACTCGCTCAAAACTTGGTTTCATACCAAACGAAGAACCCAACATTTGGAATCGCTCAACAGTAAGTTTTTCACCATTAGGTAGTTCAACATCACCCTGTGAAATGCGATCCGCAATAGCAGCAGCACGCGCAACATCCTGCGGATAACGTTCATAGAATTGTTCAGTTTTACGTGCCATGCGAGGAAAAGTATGCTCATAAACTTCACGAGCATTAGCTGGAACATGAGGAATTCCACCCGTAGTAAAACTTGCAATTAAACCTTGAGGGAAAAGTGACAAATATGTAAGAGTTAAGAAACCACCGTAGCTTTGACCTAGAGAAACCCAAGGCTTCGCATCAAATTCAGTAAGTCGTAAATGTTCAAAATCACGAATAATCGAATCAGCTAAGAAACGTTTTAAAAACCATGCTTGACGCTCAACGCTAACACCGTCATCTGCCATACGCCTCATAGTAGAAGCATCTACTCTAGAAGAACGCCCAACACCACGCTGATCTGGCAAAACTACACGAAAATGTTTAATAGCCTCTTGAATCCAACCATCACTAAATGGAGAAAGTGGACGTGGGCACTGACCACCTGGGCCACCTTGTAAAAATACAAGAAGAGGCAAATTATCATGAACATGTTCAGGAGACGTAAGAACTCTACAGAATAAACGAATAGTCTCACCTTTAATAGCTCCACCTGGAGTATTTGACTCCCAATCAAGTGGAACATCAATCGCACGCTCTTCTACGTGCAATCCAGGAACATAATAACTTGTAAGTAACGCCATTAGTGCATTCCCTTTCTATATTCGCGTGCTACATTGCAACTATTAATAACACTCTTCTATAAATCATACTCAAGTTCGATTGTTCTATAAAGTGCTATGCACTAGCCTAGTAAATATGAAAGTACCTAATATGTTTCAAAGTGTTGTACAGCTCTTACGAAAAGAGCTCTCATTAAACGACATATTATTGGGTGTTATTTCATTTATTATTTTTACATTTTCAAGCAGTCGACATTCTATAAATTATGTTGACGGTTTATTAACACAACGCTCTTATATCACAATCACGCTTATAAATATTGTTATTGCAATATTACTTTCAGTACGCAAAATATGGCCGGAAGAAACAGCTATTATTTTTCTTATTATCTGCACAATACATATACTTTTTGGTCCAGCAATAGTCTTTGCTGATTTCTTTGGTTTTGTGCTGCTAGTTAATGTTATTGCACGCGGAAATACAGAACATACAAAAACATTTGTTACTGCAGCTTATATAACAACTGTGCTATCTTGCGTTGCAATATCGTGGAATGTTGTAATGGGATCAATATTTGGCAGCAATCATTCGAAATCTAGTTATACTTGCAGTGTACGAAATATAAATAGCAGTAATATAAAAGATTGCGTTTCAAATATACTTGATTTTTCGATTCCTTCCGTAGTTTTTGCAATTATTATTACTACTATTACTGTCATTATTGGCTACTGGCAACGCACTCACGTACATACTATTCAACTTTTACAAGAACACAATAACGCTATACGCACGTACCGCAGAAAGGCACAACATATTGCTGTTACAGCAGAACGAGCAAGAATTGCAAGAGATATGCACGATATTGTTGCTCACACACTTTCTATTATTATTGTGCAAGCTGATGGCGGACGTTACGCTGCGTCTCAAAACATTTTGCTTGCTAAAAAAACAATGCATATTATTAAAAATGAAGCTGAACGCGCAGTTCATGACATGAGACGAATGTTAGAAGCTTTAAACGATTCTTCTTCCCAAACCATAGATTGGGATCATGTACCATTACTTATTGAAAAAGCGCGCGTTGCCTCTCCAAATAATATTTTTTGGCATACAGTAAGCGGAATAAATTCTCAAAATAAACTCAACAAAGACGCACAAATTGTAGCGTATCGAGTCATCCAAGAAGCACTTAGTAATATTCGAAAGCACGCTGGAGACGGAGTCAAAGTAAATATTCACGAACAATGGAATAATCAGGGTCTTACTTTGAAGATTATTAACGAAATAAATAAAACAGAAGCAAAACAAGAGCACGATAGTAATCCAAAATCCACACACGGATACGGATTAATTGGCATGAGAGAAAGAATTGAGCATCTTCAAGGAAAATTAGATTATGAAGAAAAGAATGGAAAATTCAGTATTGTTGCATTTATTCCATATTCTTACGAAGATACTTCATCAAGCATGACTGATTCTCTAACATTTAAGAGCATTCAAGACAATACTATAAATAATGTAAAATCTAATGCTTCTAGCACAAAAACAGCACAAAATCCTGAATCTCAAACCGGTTCTACAAATAAAATTGAGCAATTATCACACTGGTTTGAACAACATTGGCTTGTTGGAGATATTATTTATGCCACGCCTTGGACGATTATTATGTTTTTCGTACCAACTTATGATTTTATTCTTGGTTCCAACATGACTTACAACTATTCCACGTCACTTTCTCTGCAAATGCTTTATAAAATATTTACGCTCACAACTATGATTCCATTGATGTTTCGCAGAAAAGCTCCAATTACCTGCGCAGTTATTGCTGCAACATTTTCTGCAATACAGCTAATATTCTTACCTAATATTTTGTTCGCTAATTTATTCATACCAAGCATTATTTACTCTGCAGTGCTTTACGGTAAGAAACGCACATGGCAATGGGTTAGCGCAACAGTGCTTGTAGAATGTGCTATTTTTGCAGTAAAAATTGGTATAGCTTCAAGAAATGTTCCACAAGATGTAAATAAAATACAACCTTTTACATCAAACCTAAACACTTTCAATTTTTATGACATTATGCAAATGGCGTCCGTTGGATTAGTTTTTGGATTTATAGTTGCGTTAATCTGTTTTACAGTTATTGCGTTCGCTTATTACCGCAGAAATGATGACAATAATTTATTGCTTCTAAAAGCACGTAGAACTGAGCTTGAAAAAGAACAAAAGCAGCTAGAAATACTTGCAGCAAACGCAGAAAGACAACGACTCAGTACAAATATTCAACAAAAAGTTACTGTTACATTGAATAAAGTAATTGATGCCGCAAACGACGGAATCAATATGCTAAATAAATACGAAAAAGAAAATAACAATATTGAAAATCAAAAGTATACAAAACTAGAACAAGCGCAAGAACAAAGTGAAACAATTAGTAAAGCTTTCAAAAATATTGGGGATGAAGGTCGCTCAGCACTGAAATACATGCGAAAATTACTCGGTATTTTGCGAGAAACAAGCTCTAGTGTTAATACAGAACACAATATTCCTAATACTGCTCCTATTACTAGAAGACCTGCGCCTTCACTTGAAGAACAAATTCAACACAATTTTATAAATAATAAAAATTAACTTGATACTATGGAAAATATGGAAAACACTAAAGTAATTCGAATTGCAATAGCAGACGATCAAGAGCTGGTTCGTGCAGGATTTGCTATGGTAATTAACTCACAAAAAGATATGCAAGTTGTAGCGCAAGCAGCAAACGGATTGCAAATAGTAGAACTTACAGAAAGTGAACATCCAGATATTATTTTGATGGACGTGCGCATGCCGATAATGGACGGCTTGGAAGCAACTCGAAAAATTTTGCAACAAAAATCTAATACTCACACTCGCATTATAATTTTGACAACTTTTGATCTTGACGAGTATGTTATGGCTGCAATTCATACAGGAGCTTCTGGATTCCTTCTTAAAGATACTGAGCCAGAGACTTTGCTTAATTCAATACGAACTGTGTATCAAGGAAATGCAATTATTGCACCAACCGCCACGAAACGTTTAATTGAATCTATGATTTCTAAGTCTAACGATGAAGAAATTGCAAAAGAAGAAATTGCGACTAAAAACGAGCAAAATACAAATATTTACGATTCTTGCTTAAATGATTTGACTGATCGCGAGCGTGAAGTGCTAATTGAAATTGCTCACGGACTTTCGAATCAGGAAATTGCTAGCAAACTATTTATTAGCTTGCCAACAGTTAAAACTCATGTCGCTCATATTTTGGGGAAGATAAACGCTAGAGATAGAGTTCAAGCTGTAGTTTTCGCTTACGAAAATAACTTAGTTCGGCCATAAAAATATAAAAATGCGGCTATTTATGCATAAGACGCAAATAGCCGCAAATTAAGATTATTTCTTACTAGATTATTTAATTTTTAAGCCTTAGGAAGGCGACGGTGACGCATAAATGTTACTCCTGCAGCAGCAGCACCAGAAATAGTTAGCGCACCCAAAACACCCAACATTATAGTGCTAAGTGTATTAGAAGAAGGCTTGTTTTCAGATGTTGCAATAGCCTGAGCCTTTGGATTTTCACTTACAGTATCCGAAATCTTTTCGTCAGCTTCTTCAACAATTTCGTTATTATCTTCAGCCTTATTAGAATCTTCTTCTGAAATTTGAGATTCAGTTGACTTATCTGCTTGCGAAGTATTGTTTGACGGAGCCTTCTCTACTGCTGGAGCAGCAGAAGACTGTGCTACTGCCTTACTCTGCACTGCTGTCCTATCTTGTGCAACAGCAGGAACTTGAACAACAGCTTTACTTTGAGATGTTACTGCAGAAGAAACCTTTTTAACTGCTTCAAAAATTGGAGTTAATACATTATTAGTATTAGTAACAGCAGTATTAACTTCAGGTGCCGAAGGAGCAGAAGGTTCTACAGAAACAGCAGGAGCTGAATTATCTTCAACTTGAACTTCTGGCACTGCTGGGTCAACAGGAACAACAGAAGCAGGTGGCATAGCTGGAGCTTTAACAGACGGAGCTGGAATCTTAGCTTCAGGTACTGCAGGAGCAGGAGCAGTTACTTTCGGAGCAGATGTTTCAGGAACTGGAGTAATAGGAGCAGTCTGTTTTTCAGATTCTTTTGCCTCATTATTACCAGCAGAGCTGCTGCTATTTTGCTGATTCTTTTGAGCTTTTTCCTGTTCCAATTGAGCTTTAAGAGTAACAACTTTAGCTCTAGCTTCCTCAAGCTTCGTTTCTGCGTCTCTTAAAGAATTTTCAGCTTGCTTTTTTAGTTCATTATTCTTGGCTCTTGCATCAGGCTGATTATTTTTAAATGCTTTAGCACCCTCAACACCATTTCTTAACGACTTAATTTTTTGGCTTAGCGCATCACCTTCGCCAACTAATTTATAGTTCTCAATAATATTATTAAGAAGCTTTGTTTCAGACTCAGCTTTCTTTACTTCAGAATCTTTACTGTTAGAAGCTTCAAGCTTTTTGGCTACATCCTTTTTAGACTTCTCAATTTGGTCTTTAATCTTTTGAAGTTCTTCACGTGCTTGTTCAAATTCTTGCTGTGCTGCTTTGAAAAGATTTTCTAAATCTTTCACAGTTCTTTGTTTATCAGCAACAGATTTCTTATTCCCTTCAACCTTTCTGCTAAGCGCAACTTGATCATTAGAAATATTTTTAAACTGTTCCGCTATAGAATAAATATTACCGCCATTATTTTGATCCGGTTTTCCTAATGCAGATTCTAATTCATCGATTTTTGTATCATACTCTCTAATTTTAGCAGAATCACTTGCAATAGATTCATTGAGAGAATCTACTTCTTTGTGAAGATTTGAAATCTGTGATTCATACTTATTTACGTTAGCTGCAGCTCTTTCTTTTACTTGGCTTTTTTCTTGTTCATTATTTTGCAAATCGTCAAGAGCTAATTTTGCATTATCATATTGCTCTTTTAAAGATTCATACGCTTCTTTTAATCCATTAAGCTCAATCTCTTTTTCTTTTTTGGATCTTTCAAATTCTGCGACCTTTGCTTTTGCATCTTCTGCACTCATTTTAGATGCTTTTTCAGCTTCTAAAAGTTCCCTTTCTCTAATTTTCGCAACGTTTTCAGCTATTTTTTCAGTCTTATCGATGTTATTTAAAGTTTCGTCAAATCCTGCAACTTTTTTCTTATAGTCTTCAATTTGAGCTTCTAATTGCTTAACTTGCTCTTCAGCTTTTTCAATTGCTTTTTCAGTAGACGCTTTAACAGTCGCCTCTGTTTGAACTTGTGTATCTACAACCTCAGCAGCTTCTTGCGCCCACGCTGGCATTGGGCTTTGCATTAACAATAAGATTCCTGCAATTGCTGCGGCAGATTTTTTATTGACCGTTACCATATTTTTCTACTCCTTGCTCGTAGCGGCCTTCATGTCTAACTTATGTCAGCAGTCATTATTTAGCATAACAAAGGAATAAATACATTTTCAATGCTATTTATTCGGAATATTTACGATAAAACTTGTCATAATGAATAATAATCGTATTATTTTTGAAAATTACTAATAAAAAATGCTATTTTTATACATAATATTATATTTATTGCATAATTATGCATAAGTTTTGATAAAAAATAATAATGATAATACAAATATTTTCAGAGTGTCGCGTAAATAAAAGAAAAATATAATGCCGATGCGTAAATATGCGCATCGACATTATATTTATTTCCCAACAACTTAACTTATGCAAACTATCTTTTCACAGATAGCTTTTTGTAATCTATTCTTCCGCGAGCGCAACTACTGGCGAAGACTTCACTGCTCTACGAGCTGGAAGCACGCTAGAAAGAAGCGCTGCAAGCAAAGCAATTAGAGCAAGAACCGCATAAATAGTCCAATCGACTACAAACGGAACTTTGCCAATTACGCTAAACACCATGTAGGATCCAATCCACCCAAACGCTGTTCCAACAATCAAGCCAGAAACAGTGCTTGTTAAGGAAATCAACGTTGCTTCCAACGCAAGAGATCTTCTAACCTGGCCTCTTGTCATGCCTATTGCGCGCAAAGTTGCAGATTCTTTGGTTCGCTCAATAACAGACAAGCTTAATGTGTTTGCAACACCTATTAAGGCAATCACAACAGCTACAGCTATTAATCCAATGAACACCATCATAATCGTATTGATAGCACTCTCCCACGTTGCACGCTGGAATACGCTTCCACTAGTCACAACCTCAGCATAATTAGATGTAACATTTCGAATGTTTTTAACAATATCTATAAGATTAGCTTTGCTAGAATCTACCGAAATAAGCAGCATATGCGTTGTAGGCTTAAGATAGTTATTGAAGTATGATTTGCTCACAAAAGCGGTATTATTTGAATGCACACCAACATTTCGATACTTCTTAAACTGAACTTGCTTTACGGTAATGTTCTTATCGTTATTACTAGAGTCCGTATTCATACCAGTGAATGGCGTAATATTACCATCATCTGTTTCACCAGAACTGTACTTTTCTACGTAAGCTTGTAAATTCAGGTCTCCTTCTTTAAGGCTAAAAGGCTTTCCACCCTCACTGTCAAACTTAGGCAAAAGCACAGAATCTTTCTTTATTTCAACGCCATCAAGATCAGTATGCATTACATTTCGAAGTTGATCTGCATTATCAACTCCAGCTACCATAGCGTACTCAGTTTTGCCTTTGGCGTTCTTAAAAGTCATAGGAACCGCAGGAAGCAACTCAGTATGCTTTATTCCACTAATCTTTGAAATATCGGCAACTAGAGACTCGTCAACATTCTTGCCTTGAACAATAATGTCAACACTGTATCTATCATCAACAAAACCTTTAAGAGTTGCTTTACCACACGTTGCGCCCATTACCACTGTTGAAACAAGCGTTACACCTATAAGCAAAGCAGTTCCAGTTGCTGCAACTCTTCTAGGATTTCGCTGCACATTTGCGTTAGCAACTTTAGATGCTGGCCCACAAAGTGCCATGATTGCGCCGGTCGTCTTCATAGCTAGCGGCATCCAGAATGTGGCTGTCATAACAATACCAATGAACACAAGCGCGCATCCAAACATTGCTCCAAGCAAAGTCATCCAAGAATCAGAACCAGCATTAGGTGATTTTTGAGCAATCATATTTGACAAAGCATTAACGCTTAAAGCAGTAAATACAACACCTACAACAATAAATAGAACGCCAAAAACTGCTCGAACAATACTAGCTCGCTTATCTTTAATCAAATCCATTGGTCGCAATGCTTCCATAGGCGTTACTTTTGTAGCAGACCTAGCAGCACCAATAGACGCAAGAACCGTTACTATCACGCCAATTACAATTGGCCACACAATTGCTGAAAGTGAAACAATCAAAGGAAGCCTAGATAATGGGCCAGAATTAATGTTTACGTTACTAATAACGCCCATAAATCCGATTGCACAAAGCACACCAACACTTGCAGAAATAACTCCGAGTATTGCAGCTTCAAGCAAAACTGCAGAATAAAGCTGGTGCGACTGCGCGCCAATTACGCGCAAAAGCGCAAGAGTGCGTCTGCGTTGAGCAACCAAAACTTGGAATGTGTTTGCTATTACAAGCGAAGAAACCAGCAAAGCTAGAATACCAAATGACAACAGGAACATAACCACGAAATTAGTGCCGTTGGACACATCTCGAACAACTTTTACACCAACTTCATGCCTAGACATAAAAGAGAATTTCTCTGGAAGCAAAGCGTTAATTTTAGGAGCTAAATCACTTGCTTTCGCATCATCAACACTCATATATACTTTGTTTTGCACAACTTGATCGTCAAAATTTTTAAGATTGTTGAGTTTTGCAGAAAAATCATTCGTTATACCACCAAGATACATGCCGCGATATGAAGTTGGTATTTGAGAATGTTCTCCATCGTCTACAAGACCAACCACATGAACATCGTATGATTTTTCATTATTCCCACCAGTATCATCTACTTTAACCAAAGTTACAGCATCACCAATATTTGCATGTATTGATTTAGCAACACTTTTAATAAGTGTAATTTCGCCTATTTTTTGCGGATCTCTACCTTCTGTTGATTTATACACAGGAAGATTACCATACAAGCCAGTAGACCAAGCAATACTTGTAACTGATTTATCGCCTTTTTCTACTCTTACAAGAGTAGACGTATCGTCACTACGGATAGCGTTAACACCAGGCATCTTCGATATTTTGTCTAAGTGAAGATCTTTATAATGGATTTCACTACTCGGAGAACTGTTAGGATTCTTAAATGAGATTGCATAATTTGCGCTACCGAATTCTTCTGTTGCGTTACGAGCCATCAAGTCGTCAACACTATTTACAAAAAGCAAAGTAGCGCTCATAAACATGCTGCCTATAAGAATTGCAATTCCAGAAGCTATTAGCATGCGTGAGCTTTTACGCATAAGTTTTAGTGCGATTTTCCACATTCTAACTTCACCACCTTGTTATTGCAATTGAGACGGTTGATTATTAATATGATCTACTTCGCTTCTTTCCATAAGCATTTTGCTCATGCCTTCTGCAGTAGGGTGATATACATCTTCAACGATTTGACCATCTGCAAATACGATTGCTCTATCTGCATAAGACGCTGCAACAGCATCGTGAGTAACCATAATCACAGTTTGACCAAGCTCTGTTACCGACTTCTTCAAGAAATGCAAAACTTCTGAACTAGAAGCAGAATCGAGATTACCAGTAGGCTCGTCTGCAAAAACTACGGAAGGCTTAGAAATCAAAGCGCGCGCAATAGCAACTCTTTGACACTGACCGCCAGAAAGTTCAGCAGGCCTATGCTTTAAACGATTTTGCAAGCCAAGAGTATTAACCAGGATGTCAAACCATTGCTTATCTGGCTTTTTGCCTGCCAAAGTAAGAGGCATAAGAATATTTTGCTCAGCACTAAACATTGGAAGAAGATTAAAACTTTGGAAAATAAATCCAACCATTTCGCGTCGCATAAGTGTAAGCTGCTTATCGCTCATGCCTGTAATATCTAGGCCATCTACCAAAACTTTCCCAGAATTAACACTGTCAAGACCAGCCAAAGAGTGCATTAAAGTTGACTTTCCAGATCCAGACGGGCCCATAATCGCCGTGAATTTTCCACGCTCAAAACTAACGCTTACATCTCGCAAAGCGTGAACAATGCCCGCACCCTTGCCAAAATCTTTAACAACATGCAAAGCTGCAACCGCTGTTTCACCAATCAAGTTCTGATTAAAATCTGCTCTAGAATCTAAAGCATTTTCTCGCTCGTATGAGCTTGTTTCGTACGAACTGTTCATAACTGCTCCTTTTCTTAAAAAGTAGTAATCGCATAGTTAATATGTTGCTAATACTTAATTTACGCGAAAAGAAAGCTTTCTACTATCGTACGTAAGGCGGAAATTATTTAGAAAAAATTATCGTCTCATACTAAAGTATGATGCGCAAATTTACAGAATATATAAACAAAAATCGGAGCACATACAAATACAATATGCGCTCCGAATAAAATGGTAATGGATCTTCAGGAATATTTTTTAATTAATAACTTTTGTTTTCTCTTTTCTATTTAAGCAAGACCTGCTTTACGAACCGCGTCAAATCCACGCTGCAAATCAGCAAGAATATCGTCAATATGTTCAGTTCCAATAGACAAACGAATAGTGCCTTCATGAATACCCTGATCTTCCAATTCTTCAGGAGTTTCCTGAGAGTGCGTGGTAGATGCAGGGTGAATAACCAACGACTTCACGTCAGCAACATTTGCAAGAAGTGAGAAAAGCTGTAAATTGTCAATAAATACGCGAGCTGCATCCCTTCCACCTTTAATATCAAAGGTGAAAATAGAGCCTCCACCATTCGGGAAATAACGCTTATAAAGCTCGTGATCAGAACGACCTTCAATAGAAGGATGACTTACAGACTCAACTTCTGGCACAGTTTGCAAATATTGAACAACTTTCAACGCATTCTCAACGTGACGCTCAACACGCAAGCTCAAAGTTTCCGTGCCTTGCAAAAGCAAGAATGCTGCAAACGGGCTAATGCAAGCACCAGTATCGCGCAAAATAATCGCACGAATACGCGTAACAAAAGCTACAGATCCTAAAGCTTCATAGAAGTTCAAACCATGGTAGCTAGGATCAGCTTCCGTAAGAGTTGGGAATTTTCCAGGAACTTTAGCCCAATCGAAATTACCGCCTTCAACAATAACGCCACCAAGAGTTGTACCATGACCGCCAATAAACTTCGTAGCAGACTCAACTACAATATCTGCACCATGCTCAAGTGGACGGAAAAGGTATGCAGTTGCGAAAGTGTTGTCAACAAAAACAGGAAGATTGTGACGATGAGCAATCTCGGAAATAGCCTCAAAATCAGGCAAATCGGCGTTAGGATTGCCAAAAGTTTCAAAGTACACTAGCTTCGTATTTGGCTGAATAGCATCCTCGAAGTTTTGAGGATTCTTAGGATCCACAAAAGTAGTTGTTACACCATCTCTAGGAAGAGTATGGCGAAGAAGGTTATAAGTTCCACCATACACATTCTTTGAAGACACGATGTGATCGCCCTGCTGCGTGATGTTACGAATAGCATAATCTACAGCTGCTGCACCAGAAGCAACAGCCAAAGCTGCAGTTCCACCTTCAAGAGACGCAATTCTACGCTCAAAAACATCTTGAGTAGAATTCGTTAAACGACCATAAATGTTTCCAGCATCACGCAAATCAAAACGAGCTGCAGCATGATCAAAATCATGGAATACGTAGCTTGTTGTTTGATAAATAGGAACTGCACGAGAATCAGTTGCCGGATCCGCCTGCTCTTGACCAACATGCAATTGCAAAGTTTCAAAATGATACTTTCCTTGCGCTTCTTCAGTATTGCTCATAATACCCCTCCTCGAATCGATTTTTCGCTTACTAATCTTTTAATAACATTGCAAAACTATGCTCAGCTATTTTTGCTAGTGATACGACATTAAACTATGAACAACAAGATAACAAACGTATCGTTATCAGCTTTACCTATAACGCATTCTCAAAAGCGCAAGTTTATGCGAAAAATTTTCTAAAAAATATTCAACAAAATACTGAAAAATGAACGCAACACGCCGACGCAGAGCCTGTATCCACAATAAGCAAAAAACATAGCTTAACTACTCAAACAATGATGAAATTGCGACATGTTGAAGAATAATTATGCGTTTGGCGGAACGCTTGAAGACGCCGAGTACAACGTGCAAAAACATGTTGTAAACCACCGCAATGAGGATTATTACACCGGGTGCGACTACGAATATCAAAACATAGATAATGCTATCGATCAAATATCTAAACAACTTTTCGAACACTCAATAGGCAATAAAGAACTAGGCGTTTGTGGAGAAAAGTATGCTGCACTACGACTAATACAAAAAGGATGGAAAATCATAGATAAAAATTGGCATAGCAAAATCGGAGAACTAGATATCATAATGCTTACTCCCAATAAAACTATCGTGTTTGTGGAAGTAAAAACTAGACGAAACACAAATTACGGTACTCCACTTGAAGCAGTTAGCGTAGAAAAACAGCGAAAAGTAAAAAGAACCGGAATGCAATGGTTGCGTGAACATGGATCAGAAATACCGCACAGAAGCATACGGTTTGACATTGTTTCAATATTAGTAGTTTCAAAATACACGTACTCTGACAGTGCTCTTACTTTTCAAACACTTCAGGAGATACGAGAGAACAATCAAAATACTTACATCAACTCGAGCATGAAAGAAAATAGCACGAAAATAGATCCAATTCACGATAAAGCAATCGAATTTACACACCTTACAGGAGCTTTCTAATGGTTATTGGCAACGCACTTTCCGTAGGATTAATCGGATTAAAAGCTTTTACTATACAATTACAAGCATTCATATCGAGCGGAACAGTTGGATTCTCTATAATCGGTCTTCCAGACACCTCACTAAGCGAAGCTCGAGAACGAGTAAAATCAGCGTACACTGCTCTTCACTGCAAGTGGCCAGATAAGAGAGTTACAGTGAACTTATCCCCTGCTTCTATGCCAAAAAGCGGCTCCTCCTACGATTTAGCTATAGCAGCGAGCATTCTTGCGGCAGAAGGAATACTTCCACTTAAAGAATTAGATAAAACAGTTATATTAGGCGAATTAAATTTGGACGGAACTATACTACCTATCCAAGGAATACTTCCAATATCGCTATACGCTAAAAATCAAGGAATGAAACGACTTGTTATTCCGAGAGAAAATATGAAGGAAGCGAAATTACTAGAAGGTATAGAAGTAATAGACGTTCATCACATTGTAGATTTAATAACCCAACTTAACGGAAAACTTCCCGAAGAGTCACTAAAACTTATAGAAGAAGACACTATATATAAACGTATTCGCATAAATGAAAGAAAAATAAACGAAAATATAGAAAATTCTGAATCAAATGGAAAAGATATTTCCCCATCAGGTACAGGAATTTATAACAAAATCGGCGACATGTCGGAAGTAATCGGACAAGAGCATACAAAATGGGCTTTGCAAGTTGCTGCAGCAGGAGGACATCACGTGATGATGATTGGTCCTCCAGGCTCTGGAAAAACTATGCTCGCATCTAGATTGCCTAGTATCATGTGCCCACTTAATGAGAACGAGCAGCTAGAAGTAGCATCTATAAGATCTCTTTGTGGAACTTTGCCATATTACGGTATTAGTGACATACCTCCATTTGAAGCTCCGCACCACACTTCTTCAGCAGCATCACTTATTGGAGGAGGAGCTGGATTAGCAAAACCGGGTCTTATTACTAGAGCACATTGCGGAGTACTTTTTATGGATGAAGCTCCTGAATTCTCACCAAGAGTTTTACAAACTTTACGAGAACCACTAGAGTCTGGTTTCATAGCAGTATCACGCTCTAAAGGAACGGCATTTTATCCTGCAAAATTCCAGCTAGTAATTGCAGCAAACCCATGCCCTTGCGGATACGCTTATGGAAACGGCGAGCGCTGCACTTGCAAAGAAAAAGATCGAATACGATATTTTTCAAGACTTTCCGGACCTATTTTAGATCGTATTGATATTCAGATGGACGTTCCTCCGGTTGAGCATATAACCACATCTTCACGCGATCATAAACAATACGAGTCGAAATCAACTGTGCTAACTAGCGAAATGATGCGAAAAACTGTGATTACAGCACGCCTGACAGCACAGGAAAGATTTAAAGAACAAGGATGGAATTGTAATGCTAAAGCTTCAGGAACCTGGCTTCGAAAAAATACTTCAACTCAGGCAATTTCTCTTATAAATCGCGCTTTAGAAAAACATCAATTGAGCTTACGAGGAGCAGATCGTGCACTGCGTCTTTCGTGGACTTTGGCAGATCTTGCTGGACACACTTCACCAGACGTATCTGATGTAGCTCAAGCAATTAGTTTAAGGACAAGATTATGAACACAGTTAGCAAACAAGGTATAAAACTTGATAACCAGGAAAACTTGTACTCACCAGATGAAGAAACATTAGCGCGAGCTATTCTTACTTTTTGTTTAGAAGGCGCTGATGCGATTATGTACGCTTTATTACTTGGAGCGCAAAAGGCTCAACTAATTGTTGAAGCTTTACGAGCAATTTCTGATGATATACAAAAGCATATGTTAAAACCAAAAGCAGAACAAATGCAGTTTGCTTTTACTTCACAATGTGCTCAAAACGATGAGGAATCTGCAAAAAATACTATAGATAAATCAATTCAACAGAGCCGCCAAGAAATTATGAAAATTATTAAGCAAAATGATTTTACTAAACGTTTAGAACACTACTTCAAAATAGGTCTTAATGCTTGGGGAAATAAAAAAGCGAACGATACACAAACTGATATTGCTTTACACAAATCAATATCGATATGGTGTATGCGTTTAATTCATATTCCTACATGGGATACACAACATTTGAAATCATGGTTTACAATGTCTTCAAAACAGTGGATTGTGGCTCCACACAGCCCTTACTGGCCTAAACAGTTGCAAGATTTAGCAATTCGCGGACAATGGGCGCCACCTTTATGCTTATGGGGTATTGGAAACCCATACGCACTCGTACAATGCAGACAACCTCTTGCTATAGTAGGCTCGCGAGGGTGCACAGATTATGGACACGATCTTGCATACCATTTTGCTTACTCATGCGCATCAAAAGGGCATAGCATAATTTCTGGAGGAGCTTTTGGAATAGATGCTGCAGCACATTGGGGTGCATTAGATGCTTTAAGTTCAAATATTGGATCCACTCTGCCAATTGGAAGAACAATAGCAGTTTTTGCAGGTGGATTAAATAATATTGGACCTAGCTCTAATAAAATTCTTTTTGATTCGATTGTTGAAAACGGTGGTGCTTTAATTAGCGAACTTTGCCCAGACACAACGCCTATAGCTCGTCGTTTTCTTCTGAGAAATAGAATTATTGCGGCTCTAGCATCTAAAGTAATAGTTACTCAGGCGCGAGCTCGTTCCGGAGCACTAAATACTGCTACTTGGGCATCAGATTTAAACCGTGAACTTTACGCTGTTCCAGGAGATATAACTAGTCCTCACAACACAGGATGCAACAATATTATTCATGAAGGAAAAGCAATAATGATTCGTTCTAAATATGATATTGAAGAAATATTTCCAACATCTCACCATTACATTTCATCAACTCAATCAAATTATTCACCAAAGATATCTAAAGTAGAACGCGAAGAACAATCTAATAATCAAAATGAAGCAAAAGAAGATACCAGTAATTCTGATAAAACTGTGACTTTTGATTGCAAAAATTCATTGCAAGAACAAATTATTACAGCGATACGCAAATGTAGAAGAAAGAAGGAAGATGCAACTGTAGATACAGTGTATTCCGAAATAGTTACATGCTATAAAAATACTTCAAGTAACGAAAATGCTCCTTCTATAGCTGAAGTTTCAGGAATCATAACAATGCTTGAATTAGACGGTATTATTAAACGAAACAATGAAAACTTAGTTATTACTAAATAGTTGGTTAAGTAAAAATAATATAGCAGAAAAGATTACTCACTACTATGCGTACAATTAAAGCTAGTAACTTGCCACAATAATATGAGAAATATGTAAGATTGTGAGAAAACAGTATGCAGGCAGAATCTAACAAGCAGCGCAAATTACCTGAAACTTTATTACTACACGAAAACTACGATGCAGTTATTGTCGGTTCAGGAGCTGCAGGACTTTGCGCAGCGCTTGGGTTTATAAGATCAAAAGCATACGAAAAGCTCATAGAAGCTGGCAAAAGACCTAGTATTCTTGTGCTATCAAAATTACAAGCATTACGTTCACACACAGGCTCTGCTGAAGGTGGAATTGCAGCAAGCCTGGGAAATGTTACTAAAGATTGCTGGCAATGGCATTATTACGATACTGTTCGAGGAGGAGATTGGCTTAGTGACCAGGATGCAGCAAAAATTCTTGCTTTTAATGCGCTCGATACAGTAGTTGAATTGGAGCATGATGGTGTTGCTTTTTCGCGAACACTCGACGGCCATATTAATCAGCGTCGATTCGGAGGACATACTGCTCACTTTGGTAAAGAACCTATAGAACGCGCGGCATACGCAGCCGATAGAATTGGGCATCAAATTTTATACTCACTTTGGCAACAATGTGTAGCAAATAACGTAAGTTTTATAGAAGAATGTTACGTAACAGATATT
Source organism: Gardnerella sp. C0684A1 (assembly GCF_055326835.1). Taxonomy (NCBI): domain Bacteria; kingdom Bacillati; phylum Actinomycetota; class Actinomycetes; order Bifidobacteriales; family Bifidobacteriaceae; genus Gardnerella; species Gardnerella sp. C0684A1. The sequence continues at coordinate 244,155 of NZ_JBLTSX010000003.1, forward strand.
GCTATAAATAAAGAAACTCACAGCGTAGAAGGTTTAGTAGCATTACACGAACCTACAGGTAAATTACATGAAATAAAAAGCTCTTGCATACTTTTAGCAACAGGCGGAGCAGGCCGCATTTTTGCGACAACTTCAAACTCTTGGGATTTAACCGGCGACGGAATGGCACTTGCTTTAAATGCTGGATTACAGATTGAAGATTTGGAATTTGTACAATTCCACCCTACTGGCCTTTCTCATACTGGAATACTGCTTTCTGAAGCAGCTAGAGGAGAAGGTGGGATTCTTCGTAACTCCTTAAGCGAAGCTTTTATGAAAAAATATGATCCAATTCACGCTGATTTAGCCCCTAGAGATGTAGTTAGTAGAGCAATTGTAGCTGAAGTTGATGCTGGACGCGGTATTGCAGACATTAACGATAATAAATCTAGAAAAGATTGCGTCTGGCTAGATATGACCAGCATAAGCAAAGAAAAAATATTAAGCGTATTGCCACAAGTAAACGAAACTGTACAACAGTATGCACATATGGATCCTACTAAAGATTTAATTCCAATTCGTCCTACTGCACACTACACAATGGGCGGAATACCAACTACTTTAAATGGAGAAGTATATACTTGGGATGGAAAAAACCAGACTATTATTAACGGGCTGTACGCTGCAGGTGAATGCGCATGCGTAGGAGTGCATGGAGCTAATCGTTTGGGTGGAAATTCACTTTTAGACGCTTGCGTTTTTGGTAAACTCGCAGGATTAAATATGGCAGAATTGTTGCTAAAAAATTGCAGTAACGAAAACAAACTAGATTATCACGCAGAAACACTTAAAAATACATCTAAAAATCGCATCGATTTCCTAAACAACGTGCTTTTTGAAAACGAAAAGAATTGCGATAATCAAAAATCAGATTGCAATAATAGTTCTTATAAAACTGACGGAAATGAGAATAAAGAATTAGATTCAACAAAACTACTCAAAGATGATGATACAAACCCTTATGAGATACTTAAGAATCTAGAAAATATTATGGAAAATGCTGCAGCAGTAAGATGCAGCGAGAATACACTGAAAACAGCATTATCAGTATTAAAAAATCAGATAATTCCAAAAGCAAAATCTTTACGCGCACACACTACTTCGCTTGTATTAAACCAAGAATTATGCGCAATTATGGAACTTAATAATATGCTTACTCTTTCAGAGAGTTTATTAGTAGCTTCTCTAGCACGTCATGAGTCACGCGGATCGTTTAATAGACTCGATTATCCAAGAAAAGATACTGAAAATGTTCCTAATCATTCATTTATTGATAAGTCCGGTAATGTAATAAATAAGCCTGTTAAAATTGTTGATTTTCAACCATATGAGCCTGTTGACGATAAATTTATTACAAAAATAGACAAAATTGCAACACGCCGAAGCGAAGAATAAAAAAAGATGTTATAGTCTTATCTGTTGTCTAAAACAACGTCCGGGTGGCGGAATGGTAGACGCGCTAGCTTGAGGTGCTAGTGCCTATTTGTTACAGGCGTGCGGGTTCAAGTCCCGCTCCGGACACGATGTGATGTCTCAGCGGATTTATTCTCATATTCCGCTGAGATTTTTTATTTTTCATCATAATCTTAAACTCATATTCCAGCTTTTGCAGCGCGCGCAGAATACTACACGCACAAAAATTAATAAGACCCTAACGTATTACAAAAATACGCTAAGGCCTTATCGCAAGCAAAATACTAAAAGCACTCGTGTTCAAAACTGCCACTATAAAATAAAAGCAAATACAGTAAAACACAAACCCGTTGAAATACTTTGCTTATTACTTTACGTTTATTTATTACTTAGATTGAGAATGCAGATTGAACTTAATTTCCCCACTATAAGGAGAGTAAATTGCAACGCCAAAAGTTACTATAGTGCCAAATTTATCTTTTACTATAGAACTTGCTGCTAATGCAGGAGTATCTACTGGAAGATTGAGAATATCTGCCATTGATTCACAAACGCGTTCAACACGAACTTTAACTTCGTTTTCTACAAGCTGAACAGCATAAGCGTTAAAAAGAAAGTCGCTTAAAGTTTCCTTATTAAAATTGTTCGTGAGTACTTTCGGAAATCGAGAAGCCGATAAATACATAACACTGTAATGCGCAACTACATCATCAACATAACGCAAACGCTTCAAACAAATCAACTCATCAGAAGGATTTAACCCAAGTCGTATTGCTGCGTCTTCATCTTTAATGACGTCGTTTTCTATAACTTCTACTCTGATTTTAGATTCAGGTGAAGCACAGTGTTCATAAAATCCCTGTGCACAATCAGAAAATATAGACCGATTGCTACTACTAATAATTTTAGGAGAGCGGAAAGTACCCCTACCCTGCTCACGAATAAGTAAACCCTCAGAAATAAGATTATCAACAGCATGACGCAATGTTATACGACTAACATTGTAATGCTTACATAATTCTAATTCTGTAGGTAATTGTTCCTCAGGGTCCATTGCTTCTATGCGCTGACGAAGGTTATTGCGCACAGCAATGTATTTAGGAATACCGTCTGCCAATACTATCACTCTCCTATGTATTCAAATATTAGATATGCAAAAAGCCGTTACCACTAGCGTGCATAAGCGCGCAAAGTGTAATAACGGCTCATGTAAAACTAATAACTCGTCTCATCCTACAGTATTACCATAAAACAAACAAATCTATGTTAAAATAAACAATTTCGAATGATATGAGAATTAATTTTGTTTTATTTCGAAGTTATATAGACTTTTCTAAATTTTCCTTTATTCTCTTACTACGAATTTTCTCATTGCGAGTAATAAGTATTGATGAAGCGTAGAACAATACTACAGAAATAAGTATCAAAGCTATTAACACTACGCGACCACCAACAATGTTGACATAACCAAGAGTTACACCAACAACACCATAATCAGCATCAGAATACGTAGAATTTGCGCTTCCCAAGTTTCCTAATACAGGAAGAAGGAACAAAGGAAGGAATGTAATGAAAAGACCGTTTATAAATGATGCAATTACGCATCCACGCCTACCACCTTGACCATTGCCAAACACACCAGCAGCACCACCGGCCATAAAGTGAGCGACAATTCCAGGAATAATAATAGTTGTTCCTAACCCGATCATTACTGCCATACCAATTAATCCTCCAGCAAAACTGGAAAGGAAGCCGATCAAAACAGCATTCGGAGCGAAACCAAAAGTCATAGGAGCATCTAATGCAGGACGAGCATTTTTTACCAGCTTTTCAGATATACCTTTGAATGCTGGAACAATTTCATCCAAAACAACCTGAACGCCTGCAAGTATAACGTATACGCCTGCAGAGAATTCAGCAGCCTTCAAAATAACGAATACAATAAAGTTCTGTCCATGAGACAATTGAGTTTCAACGTAGGTAGCTCCTGCAAATAATGCAACAGTAACATAAATTACAGCCATAGAAAGGGCAATTAGTACAGTAGTATCTTTCAAGAAACCAAGAGCTGCAGGGAATTTAATATCTTCTGTAGAAGGCGATGGACGCTTCTTTGAAGCAGTGAGCTTAGCAACTAATGCGCCTAAAGCAACTCCAGTGCCAGCAGGATGACCTAAAGCAACGTCATCTTTACCAGAAGCTTTTCTCATAAATGGCTGAACAAGCGCAGGGGAAATAGTAGTAAACAAGCCTTGAGCAATAGATCCCCACAACAAAACTTCCCACGTGCTAAATCCTGCAACATTGAAGATAACAGCAAGCATACTTGCCATGTAAAAAGCTACGTGACCTGTTAAGTAAATGAATTTGAAACGAGAAGTAATAGAAAGGATGATATTAACAATCATGCCAAAGAAGAAGATAATCGCTGATTCTGAACCATACTTGAGCAATACAGTTCCAATAATCGCTTCATTATTTGGAACTACGCCTTGTACATGGAAAGCATGCTGGAACATGATTCCAAATGGATTAAGCGCTTCGGTAATAACACCAGATCCAGCAGCCAGAACCAGGAAGCCAACTAATGTACGAATTGAACCTTGCAAAATATCTGAGAATTTCTTTCTCTGAACCGCAAGTCCTATGAAGGAAATAAGTGCAACTATTACAGATGGTTGCCTAAAAATATCGAGTAACACTGACAGAACGCCGTCCACGTAACTCTCCTTACCTATATTTCAATCGATATAGTTTCGATATGGTTGAGCGGTTTTACGTAGTTATTGGCAGTAAAAATATCTTACAAACTTCGCAAACGATACCGTAGGCGAAACTATTCGAAATTCACGGATAGTTTCGTAGCACAGTAAAACTACACATACAAAATTAACGGTTCCGCAATGAAGCAAAGTAGTAAGAGCTACTACGAGCAGTAGTTTTTACACCCAGCCAACAACTACTGTTACAGCTCATACTGTTGTTTCATGTCTTTTTCATTGTATCGTTAAAACATTATAAATGATTAAAATAACGCTATTTATTACTAAAATATTTATAAAATAGTAATAAAATCCGGAAATTTATCTGTTTTTAAAAAATTCGACACGCCATTAATACAGAAAAAAGCGTTCCATTTTTCATGAAACGCTTCATTTTAAAGAAATTTTTACAGTTTTTATCAAGAATAAACAAATGTTTTACAGTATAAACAAATGTTTATATTTTGGCAGTTTTTATCTCACTTAAGCTGTCACTCCCACTCAATAGTTGCAGGCGGCTTAGAAGTGACATCCAGAACAACTCGATTAATTTGACGACATTCATTCGTGATTCGAGTAGAAATCTTGGCTAGAACATCGTACGGAACTCGCGACCAATCAGCAGTCATAGCATCCTCAGAGCTTACTGGACGAAGCACAATAGGAGAACCATACGTGCGCTCATCTCCCTGAACTCCAACAGAATGAACATCTGCAAGCAACACAACTGGGCATTGCCAAATATCGCGGTCTAATCCAGCTTTAGAAAGCTCTTCTCTTGCAATAGCATCTGCTTCACGAAGCACAGCTAAGCGCTCGCGTGTAATTTCACCAACTATACGAATACCCAAACCTGGACCAGGGAATGGTTGACGCCACACAATCTCATCTGGAAGACCAAGCTCAGTACCAATAGCTCGAACTTCATCTTTAAATAAAGTACGCAAAGGTTCGATAAGCTTGAACTTCAAATCTTTTGGCAAACCGCCGACGTTGTGATGCGACTTAATATTTGCAGCACCGTCTCCACCGCCAGATTCTACAACATCTGGGTAAAGCGTGCCTTGCACAAGGAACTTAACTTCTGCTCCAGTTTTACCAGCTTCTTCAATAACCTGACGCTGAGCTTTTTCGAATGTGCGAATAAACTTTTCGCCAATAATCTTGCGCTTGCGCTCCGGCTCGCTCACGCCTTTAAGAGCATCCAAAAAGTCATCTTCTGCATCCACAGCAATAAGCTTAATTCCAGTGGCTTCAACAAAATCATGCTTAACCTGCTCAACTTCGCCTTTACGAAGCAAACCATGGTCAACAAAAACGCAAGTAAGCTGATCACCAATTGCTTTATGCACCAAAGCTGCAGCAACAGCTGAATCAACTCCACCAGAAAGACCACAAATAACTTGCGCATTCCCAACTTCTGCGCGAATCTTAGCAACCTGATCTTCAATAATGTTAGAAGGATTCCAATTATTATCTAATCCTGCACACTTATGTAAGAATGTAGAAATAAGTTCCTGGCCCAATGGAGTGTGCTTTACTTCTGGATGCCACTGAACTCCATAAAGTTTGCGACTTTCATCCTGCATTGCGGCAACTGGAGCACCCTGAGTATGCGCTAATACTGTAAAACCTTCAGGAGCGCTTTTAACCGCAACACCGTGGCTCATCCATGTATTTTGTTCAACAGGAGAATTTGCAAGCAAGCCTTCAGAATCATCAATAGTCGCAGAAGTTTTACCATACTCACCGAGAGCAGCTTTATCTACATCTCCACCGAGCTCATGAGCCATAACCTGGAATCCGTAGCAAATTCCAAGCACAGGAACACCTGCTTCAAAAATCTTGGTATCAATTCTAGGAGCACCCTCTTCATATACTGATGCAGGACCACCTGAAAGAATAATAGCTTGAGGATCTTTTGCAAGCATCTCATCAACAGGCATAGAGTGAGGCACAAGTTCCGAGTACACATTTGCTTCTCGTACTCTTCTTGCAATAAGTTGAGCATACTGAGCGCCGAAATCAACAACAAGAACCGGACCTTTTGCCATGATTCTCCTTATATATATGGTACGTTGCTTAAACAGCAACGCACATAGAGGACGTATATATCAGTAAATTATTGCGTTGCGCAATTCCTATAATACTAGTTGCGCTTTTAGACGTTACGTTTGTGCGAAACGCCGTAAATGAACAAAGTATAAAAATACAGAACCGTAGTAATACAAGGAAGTTAACATAGAATATAACATAAATGATACTTTTGAACAGTTTTTTATGAACACTTTAACACATTTTTTCAACAAATTCGCACGCAGTAAGTAATCAAACGAACAAAAGTCAGACGCTGGCACTATACTGAAACGGATGGAAAAAGAGCTGAATACATTTGTTTTTCAGCTTCTATAACCAAATGGTAATGATCAAATTGCACTGAAAAGTGCTTGAGTACAGGAGTACACATGACGAGTCCTGTTATTGGCACACCTTGGAAGAAGCTCAACGCTCCAGTTTCCGAGGCTGCTATCGAAGGCGTAGATAAGTACTGGCGTGTTGCCAACTATCTTTCAATCGGCCAAATTTATCTTCGTAGCAACCCTCTAATGAAGGAGCCGTTTACTCGCGAAGACGTTAAGCATCGTCTAGTGGGCCACTGGGGCACCACTCCAGGCCTTAACTTCCTTATCGGCCACATTAACCGTTTCATTGCTGAGCATCAGCAGAACACTGTGATTATCATGGGTCCAGGCCACGGCGGCCCAGCTGGTACTGCTCAGTCCTACCTCGATGGCACTTACACTGAGTACTATCCAAAGATCACCAAGGACGAAGCTGGTTTGCAGAAGTTCTTCCGCCAGTTCTCTTACCCAGGTGGTATTCCTTCTCACTTCGCTCCTGAAACCCCAGGTTCCATCCACGAAGGTGGCGAGCTTGGTTATGCACTCTCCCACGCTTACGGCGCTGTTATGAACAACCCAAGCTTGTTCGTTCCAGCAATCGTCGGCGACGGCGAAGCTGAAACCGGTCCTTTGGCTACTGGTTGGCAGTCCAACAAGCTTGTCAACCCACGTACCGATGGTATCGTTCTTCCAATCTTGCACTTGAACGGTTACAAGATTGCTAACCCAACTATTCTTTCCCGTATTTCCGACGAAGAGCTTCACGAGTTCTTCCACGGTATGGGCTACGAACCATACGAGTTCGTTGCTGGCTTCGACGATGAGGATCACATGTCCATTCACCGTCGCTTCGCCGACATGTTCGAGACCATCTTCGACGAGATTTGCGATATCAAGGCTGAAGCTCAGACCAACGACGTAACCCGTCCATTCTACCCAATGATCATCTTCCGCACCCCTAAGGGTTGGACTTGCCCTAAGTTCATCGACGGCAAGAAGACTGAAGGTTCTTGGCGTGCACACCAGGTGCCACTGGCATCTGCTCGCGACACCGAAGCTCACTTCGAGGTTTTGAAGAACTGGATGAAGTCCTACAAGCCTGAAGAGCTCTTCAATGAAGATGGCAGCATTAAGGAAGACGTTCTTTCCTTCATGCCACAGGGCGAACTTCGTATTGGCCAGAATCCAAACGCCAACGGTGGTCGTATCCGCGAAGATCTTAAGCTTCCAAACCTTGACGATTATGAGGTTAAGGAAGTTAAGGAATTCGGTCACGGCTGGGGTCAGCTCGAAGCTACCCGTCGCCTTGGTGTTTACACCCGCGACGTAATCAAGAACAACCCAGATTCCTTCCGTATCTTCGGACCAGATGAGACCGCTTCCAACCGTTTGCAGGCTGCTTATGAAGTAACCAACAAGCAGTGGGACGCAGGCTACCTCTCCGAATTAGTCGATGAGCACATGGCAGTTACCGGTCAGGTAACCGAGCAGCTCTCCGAGCATCAGATGGAAGGCTTCCTCGAGGCTTACTTGCTCACCGGTCGTCACGGCATTTGGAGCTCCTACGAGTCCTTCGTACACGTTATCGACTCCATGTTGAACCAGCACGCAAAGTGGCTCGAAGCTACAGTTCGTGAGATTCCATGGCGTAAGCCAATCTCCTCCATGAACTTGTTGGTATCCTCTCACGTATGGCGTCAGGATCACAACGGATTCTCCCATCAGGATCCAGGCGTAACTTCTGTTCTTTTGAACAAGACCTTCAACAACGATCACGTTATCGGCATTTACTTCCCAGTAGATTCCAACATGTTGCTCGCTGTTGGTGAGAAGGTTTACAAGTCCACCAACATGATCAACGCAATCTTCGCTGGTAAGCAGCCAGCTGCTACTTGGTTGACCCTCGACGAAGCTCGCGAAGAGCTCGAGAAGGGTGCTGCTGAGTGGAAGTGGGCTTCCAACGCTAAGACCAATGACGAAGTTCAGGTTGTTCTCGCTGGTATCGGCGATGTTCCACAGCAGGAATTGATGGCCGCTGCCGACAAGTTGAACAAGCTTGGCGTTAAGTTCAAGGTCGTTAACATTGTTGACTTGCTCAAGTTGCAGTCCGCTAAGGAAAACAACGAGGCTTTGACTGACGAAGAGTTCACTGAGCTCTTCACCGCTGACAAGCCAGTCCTTCTCGCTTACCACTCCTATGCACATGACGTTCGCGGCTTGATCTTCGATCGTCCAAACCACGACAACTTCAACGTCCATGGCTACAAGGAGCAGGGCTCCACCACCACGCCATACGACATGGTTCGCGTTAACGACATGGATCGTTACGAGCTTACCGCTGAAGCATTGCGCATGGTTGACGCCGCTAAGTATGCCGACGAAATCAAGAAGCTCGAGGACTTCCGTCTCGAGGCCTTCCAGTTCGCTGTTGACAAGGGCTACGATCACCCAGACTACACCGATTGGGTGTGGCCAGGCGTTAAGACCGACAAGCCAGGCGCTGTCACCGCTACCGCTGCAACCGCTGGCGATAACGAGTAGTTTTAAGCTGATAAAGTTAAAACTGGTTAAATAAACATTTCGGGAGTTAGTCCAAACGGATTAACTCCCGATTTATATAAAAAAATAAAAACACAAAAAATATACTAAGCAACAACTATTTTCGTGCGTGTACATTACGCAATTCACATACAATAGACGAAGTTGGATTGTATTGCAGAGCGCATGCGGCAATAAATTAGTGCATGCAATATAAAAACATACTAAAGTAACACGAACGTATCAAAGGAGAACACATCGTGTCACACGTAAATGTCGCTATTATAAGCACTGAAGACGCAAAGGGTCACAATGCCGTATCGCTAGGCGTAGCACACATATTAGCAAACCATTACGCTACTACTGTTTTTAGAACATCAGCAGATATTAACGATGCTTTTACAAGTGAACTTATCAGAATATCTAAAACTACAGCAACAGAAGAACAGATTGTAGCAACAGATCCTCTAACAGTTTTATCAAATAAAGAAACATTACGCGGAGATATTGTCTCGCATTACCACGAATTAATTGAAAGCACAAAATCTCAAGCATCAGTGATTATTACAACTGAAGAAACTCAAGTATATGATCCAGATTTATTTACTTTCAACACTACAGTAGCAGCAGATTTAGCTTCTCCTGTTTTGCTAACAGTATCAGCTAATGGAAGAAACGCTCAGCAAATTTTACAGACAATTGATTCAGCAAACGCTTGTATTATTAAGTCCTGTACGAAAGTTTTAGGCGTATTTGTAACAAACTGCCCTGAAGATTTAGGAATCGAAGTAGTACGAAACTATACTTCTCGAAATTACATAAATCTAAACGAAGAAAAATCTAAAGTAAGCCAAACACCACTATGGATTTTGCCACCTTTAGACGAGAAAAATACTGACAAAATATTAGAAACTTTCACTAAATACGTAAATGAGGACGACTTACTTAATACACTTCGACAACCGTTCAATGCACCAACAACACCATACGCTTTTCAGTACAGTTTACTTGGCAAAGCAAAATCTAATAAAAAAACAATAGTTTTGCCAGAAGGAGAAGAAGATCGTATTCTTAAAGCCGCAGATTATTTACTCGAACGAGATATAGTCAACCTAATAATTGTCGGAGAACGTGAATCTATATTGGAGAGAGCCGAAGAATTAAATCTTAAATCAGTTTGCAAAGCAAGTTTCCAATCAATGCACGATGAAGCAATGCTTAGCCATATGGTTACAAAGCTTTGCGAATTGCGTTCAAAGAAAGGAATGACAGAAAAGCAAGCGCGAGAACAGCTAACTGATGCAAGCTACTTCGGCACAATGCTGGTAGTTCTAGGTCAAGCAGATGGTCTTGTTTCTGGTTCTGTAAATTCAACCGCTAACACTGTGCGTCCTGCTCTTCAAGTTATCAAAACTAAGCCTGGTTCTAAGCTGGTTTCTGGAGCATTCCTTATGTGTTTCAAAGATCATGTAGCAGTATTCGCAGATTGCGCAATTAACCCAAATCCTACTGCTGAACAGTTATCTGATATTGCTATACAATCTGCTCACACGGCTTTAGCATTCGGACTTGAACCTAAAGTCGGAATGTTATCGTACTCAACTCTTGGTTCAGGAAAAGGACCTGATGTTGATATTGTAGAAGAAGCTACACAATTAGTTAAACAGAAAGCTCCTGATTTAGCAGTAGTTGGTTCAATACAATTCGATGCAGCATGGTCTCCGATAGTTGCAGCAGCAAAAGCAAAAGAAAACTCTGTTGCAGGTCACGTTAACGTTTTCGTATTCCCAGACTTATGCGCAGGAAACATTACTTACAAAGCGGTACAACGATCCAGCGGAGCACTAGCAGTAGGCCCAATACTTCAAGGCTTAAATAAACCTGTTAACGATTTATCTCGAGGAGCTCTTGTTCAAGACATTATTAATACTGTTGCTCTAACTGCTATAGAAGCTCAATCATAAATTATATTTTAAAACAAAATTAATTTTATAACTAAATATTAAAATTTTGAGTTCCTACAATACTAGATTTCACTAGTGTTGTAGGAACTTGACGATACAATATCACATGGCAATATACGGCCTTATTTAATACTTTATGGAGGATGCCCACATGGCAAAAACCGTTCTTGTTATCAATTCTGGTTCTAGTTCTATTAAGTATCAGCTCGTTGACTTGGAAAGCGGCGAAGGTATCGCTTCCGGCATCGTTGAGAAAATTGGCGAGCCAGTTGACGGCCACTACAAGCACGTATTCAATGGTGAAAAGCATGAGTTCGATGAGCCAGTTCATGACCACGAGCAGGGTTTGAAACGCGTACTTGGATTCTTCGAGGAATATGGTCCAAAGCTTTCAGAGTCTGGCATTGTTGCTGTCGGTCACCGCGTTGTTCAGGGTGGATTAACATTCCCTAAGCCTGCATTAGTAAACACTAAGACAATCAATAAGGTTAAGGATTTGGCAGTTTTGGCTCCACTTCACAACGGCCCAGAAGCTGTTGGCGCTGAAGTCATGACTGAGCTTTTGCCAGATGTTCCACAAATTATGGTATTCGATTCCTCGTTCTTCCATGATTTGCCACAGGTTGCAGCAACTTATGCTTTGAATAAGGAAATCGCAGATCGCTATCATATTCGTCGTTACGGTGCTCATGGCACTTCTCACGAATACATTGGCTCTGTTGTTCCAAGCGTTGTAGGTAAGCCTGCAGAAGGTTTGAAGCAGATTGTTTTGCACATTGGCAACGGCGCTTCTGCTTCTGCTCAGATTTCTGGTAAGCCAATTGAAACCTCTATGGGCTTAACCCCACTCGAAGGCTTAATGATGGGCGGCCGTACCGGTGATATTGACCCAGCTGTAGTCTTCCACCTTATTCGCAACGCTCATATGAACGTGGACGAGCTTGATACTCTCTTCAACAAGCGTTCCGGCATGATGGGTATGACTGGCCACGGCGATTTGCGTGATATTCATAAGCTTATTGCTGAAGGTGATGAAAACGCTGAGCTTGCTCTCGGCGTATACGTTCATCGCATTGTTGGATACATTGGCAATTACACTGCTCAAATGGGTGGCGTTGATGTTATCACCTTCACAGCAGGCGTTGGCGAAAACGATGAAATCGTGCGCGCTCGCGTATGCGAAAAGCTTGAGCCATTCGGCGTTAAGCTTGACAAGGAAAAGAACCTTGTTCGTTCTAAGGAGCCACGCGTTATTTCCACTCCAGACAGCTCTGTGATTATTGCTGTAATTCCAACGAACGAAGAGTTGGCTATCGCACGCAAGGCTGCAGCTATTGCTGAAGCTGGCGAAGATAGCTACGGCAACAAGTTTAAGCACTAAATCGTTGGCGCTTAACAGCGTAAAACAATAAAATAATAAATAATAAAATAATAAATAATCCCGAGCCTTTTGACCCGGGATTATTTATTATTCAAGCATTTTATGCCACATTCCTGGAAAATCAGGGATTGTTTTGCGCGTGGTTTCAATGTTTTTCACGTAAATACCAGTTATGCGCAAACCTAACATTGCAGCAAAAGTTGCCATGCGATGATCTGCATAAGTTTCCATCACTTCCCCATGCATATGATTATTTGGCTCAATACGAATGCCATCTTCAAGCTCTTTAGCACCAATCCCAACTCGATTCAATTCCTTAACTAAAGCTTGCAAACGATTCGTCTCATGACCTCGCAAATGCGCAATGCCATGAAGTTCACTTGGCCCATCCGCAAACGCAAGAATTGCTGCAATACTCGGAGCAATCTCCCCTGCTGCACTCAAATCAAGATACGGAATTGCATTAATCACACCATCGCTTTCAACATGCATTATTCCAGCGTCATCGCTTGTTTTTTCAAAACTAACTTTTGCGCCCATTTTCTCTAATATTCCAGGAAGCAATCCCCCAGGTTGAGTTGTTGAAAGCGGCCAATTAGGTATGCTGACTCTTCCTGCATTAATCAAAGCCGCTCCTAAAAATGGCGCAGCATTAGAAAGATCAGGCTCTATAGTAACAGTATCCGCTAAAGCTATTTTGCTCTCTTTAACATGCCATATTGCGTTGCTAGTCATATTTACAACACCACCAGCTTTGCAAATATCGTCCATAGTCATACGAATATGCGGCATACTTGGCAATGTTGATCCCGTATGCTTAAGAATTAAATCCCCATGTATACGCGAGCCAATCAGAAGCAGCGCAGAAATAAATTGTGATGATGAAGAAGAATCAATTTGCACAACTTTTCCAGAAAAATCATTTATTCTAGATTCAATCGCAGGAGGAGTAATAGTAAAAGGTAGAAAACCATCCTCTCCGTGATACTCTACACGAGCACCAAGCTGCTCTAAGCCGTCAAGAACTGGCTTCATAGGACGAGCGTAAGCTTGTTTGTCTCCGTCAAATCTCACAGCTTTATTTGCAAATAAAGCTAAAGCTGTAACAAAGCGCATTACAGTTCCAGCTAAACCGCAATACACTTCAGCATTATCTGGAACTCTAAAAATTCCGTCTTCTGGAGGAATTACGCGAAGTTTAGTGCCATCTTCATTTAGCGACTCACATTTAACTCCGAATGTAGATAAAGCGTTAATCATAAGCTCTGTGTCTCTCGAGCGCAATAATCCTCGTAAAACTACAGGTTTTGTACCTATCGCTGCCAAAATTAAATAACGATTCGATAATGATTTACTACCAGGAACCTCAATAAAAGCTTTTAATTGATGATTAGCACACGGTGCTTTCCAAGAAGTAGTGCAATCCGCAGTATCGTTAATATCACTCATACTATGAATACTATCTATAAATATGTACGGATGAATAAGAATAAAAAAGCAAAATACGAATATTTCATTAGATATAAAAAAGTCGGGGTGACAGGATTCGAACCTGCGACATCCTGCTCCCAAAGCAGGCGCGCTACCAAACTGCGCTACACCCCGAGGCTTCAAAACCATAACCATGGCTTCTGAGCACAATTGACTATATTAGCGCAGATTTTCGACAAACGCAAACCACGACACACTATAAATTTGTAATATTTTCAGTACAAATAATTCAACTATTCACACAAAACTGTTATAAATACGATATAACAAGCTAAAATAGTAAAAGACTTACAACTAGCAAGGATCGATATGGGACGTTTTCAACGCGCTGAAGCTGCGGGACTTATTGCTTTCTTAGTATGCGCAGTAATTAGTATAGCCGTAATATCATGGTACATGTCTGCTATGCCTCCTATATGGCTAGTAAGTCAAAGATTATTTAGCGTAACATCAGGTATCGTAGCAGCATGCAGTATGTGCACTTTTGCGGTAGGATATTTGCGAACCAACTATTTCTTTAATGAACAAAAAATCTTTAGAATTGCTAAGCACGTTTTTGAATTAGTTGCGTTATCAACTATTTACGGCGCAACAATGTTTCTTATGTCTTTTGCGATGCTATCTATTATAAATAGCATCGTTGGTAGGGCTGTTGTTAACAGTTATCTTCCCGTTTTATGCTCTGCACTTTCTGGAATTGTAGGATACGCAACTTTAGTTCAAGCAGAATTGCTGGAAGCAAAAACTGTAGCTTCTTTGCTACCACTTTTCGTAATTTCAGGAGCAGCAACAGCAGGACTTACCTCTGACGATCCATACTGGTATAACAACAACTTCTCTCAACTAGGTGACCGCACAACATTTGCAGCCAGCATGTTTAACGCAACTTTAATACTTTCCGGAATATGCATTATTATTACAAGTTACTTTGCGGTTTCAGAATTCATAGCTACTCAGAGAGAACAAGTTTATCAAAACGATAAAAAACGTTCGCCACGACACTTCTACATTCGTACAGGAATTATGGCAATGCTGCTTATACTTGGCGGTATAGCTTTTATTGGTATTGGTACGTTCCGATACACTCCTCACCCAGTTCTGCACGACACCTGCGCAAGAGGAGTTACAGGGCTGATTTGCACTATGCTAATATTTCTACCTTGGCTTGCTCCACAGCTTTCAAAAACTTTTTACATAGCATCAGATTTGGCTGTATTACTAACATCATGGGCTGGAAGCCAGTGGATTAAGGGCAATAATACTCTTACAAATGTTGAAGCTTTATCATGCATGCTTTTCCTGGGTTGGATTATTGTGTTCTCACGTCAAGTTGCTGCAATGGAAAGCGATAGATTGCAATCGAAAATTAACAGAACGCTTATTTCTCAAGCCTTGGATGAAAAACTTAAAGCCAATTCATAGATATCAAAATTAATAAATAAAAACTAATAAGGCGGATGATTAATACCATCCGCCTTACTTTTATTTAATAAAATTGATTACAGTTAATCCATAGGATGTTCAGGTTTGCTCTCGCTCATTAAAAGCATAAAGCTCCTAGAGTGAGCGACAATATTGAAACCTGCCTCATAATGCAATTCTGGACCTTTAGGATTATTAGTATCTACAACAAGAGTCCATTTTTCACCATAACGTTTATCTGGAAGAGTGAAAGTAATTGGCTCATAATGTGCGTTAAATATGAGGATAAAATCATTATCAACCATTCTGCTTCCATACCAGTCTGTTTCTGGAATGTCAGAACCGTTCAAATAAACCATTACTGAAAGCGCATGAGTATTTGACCAGTCTTCCATGTCCATAACTGTACCGTTATGATCAAGCCACTCTACTTGTGGAATATCGGACACGTCATCACTTGCAGATCTGCCTGTAAAGAATCTACGACGATGCAAAACAGGATGACTCAAACGCAAATGAATTAACTTTGAAACGAAATCAAACATATCACGCTGAGTTTCGTCGTAATTCCAACTCATCCACGAAATGCTATTATCTTGGCAGTAAGCATTATTATTACCGTGCTGAGTACGCATAACTTCGTCTCCAGCACAAATCATAGGTATACCCTGGCTTACAAGTAAAGTAGAGAACAAATTACGAATTTGTCTCTCACGCAACTCATTAACATCGTGAATATTTGTTGGACCTTCTACGCCGCAATTCCACGAACGATTATCGTTTGCTCCGTCCCTATTGCCTTCCTTATTGGCTTCATTATGTTTCTCGTTATAGCTCACTAAATCGTTCATAGTAAAACCATCATGAGCAGTTATAAAGTTTACAGAAGCAACAGGTTTACGACCATTCTGCTCATATAAATCAGAACTACCCATTAAACGACTAGCGAACTCAGGTAAAGTCGAAGGTTGAGAACGCCAAAAATCACGTACACAATCACGATATCGGCCATTCCATTCAGACCAACTTGCAGGGAAACCACCCACCTGGTAGCCACCTACGCCAATATCCCAAGGCTCAGCAATAAGCTTAACATTAGAAATTATAGGATCCTGCTCAATAATATCGAAGAATGCGGAAAGCTTATCAACTTCCTGGAACTGTCGAGCCAAAGTAGCAGCCAAATCGAAACGGAAACCATCAACATGCATTTGCGTAACCCAATATCGCAAACTGTCGGTAATTAAACGCAAAGCTTTAGGCGAACGCATCAACAGAGAATTTCCAGTACCTGTAGTATCAAAATAATGACGCTGATCATTATCTACAAGACGGTAATAAGCACGATTGTCTATTCCACGGAAACTCAATGTAGGACCACGGTCATTACCTTCTGCAGTGTGGTTGTAAACAACATCAAGAATAACTTCCATTCCAGCAGCATGATAAGCCTTTACCATGGATTTAAACTCATTCACCTGCTCGCCACGCTGTCCAGAACTTGAATAAGAATTTTGCGGAGCAAAGAATCCAATTGTGTTATAACCCCAATAGTTACTCAGCCCTTTATTCTGCAGGAAAGAATCATTTACGAACTGATGAATAGGCATTAGCTCAATAGCTGTAACACCAAGCTTTTTCAGATACGCTATAACATCTGGATGAGCTAAACCAGCGTACGTTCCACGAATTTCAGGAGGAACTTTGCGATCCAAATTAGTCATACCACGAACATGTGCTTCATAAATAACACAATCATGGTAAGGAATCATTGGATGCTGATCATTACCCCAATCGAAATATGGGTTAATAACCGCTGCTTTCATGGTATGAGGCGCTGAATCTAAAGTATTCATTGCTGTAACATCATCTGGATTATTGAACCAGTATGAGAACAAGCTTTCATCGCCATCAATATTTCCTTCTATAGCCTTCGCATAAGGGTCAAGAAGTAATTTGTGTGGATTACACCACAAACCATGAGCAGGGTCATAAGGGCCATGAACACGATAACCATATCTTTGACCTGGCTGAATTCCAGACACATAAACATGCCACACATAGGAATTCTGCTCGATCATATCGATACGAGTTTCATTATCCTGCTCATCAAACAAGCATAATTCAACGCGCTTTGCAACTTCGGAAAACAGCGCAAAATTCACGCCGGCACCATCATAATTGGCTCCAAGCGGATACATAGATCCTGGTCTAATCTGCATAGTTACAGTATCTCATATATTCGCTAAAGTTTCATAACAGTGTCGGCGTTATTTGTAAAAACTTAACTAAAATTTGGAAAACTACACGTATTTCATGCAAAACACGAAACAACTAATGTATAACGTAATTCCAAGGATCGCACGCAATACCAAACCAAGTAACTTCTGGTCTAGCTCCAGAAACATTCTCAACAGCATCTGCAATATCTGGTATTGCATAGTTGAACCATAAAGATTCTATAGCACTGTGAGAAGTGTTTATTATAGCAGGTCGAACCCTATTATTTGTTTCGTTCATTAAGCCGCAAGACTGTCGTAACTGTAATTCGTAACGTGAACGCTCAATCGAATCCAAAGTAGGATGATGCCTCATATCGCTAGTAACATACACGTCAGCTTCGCACTCTCGTACCTTATCCAAGTATGAGTCACCAGATCCAGGAACAACTGCAACACGACGAACCATAGTATTAATATCACCGCAAACTTGTACGCCAACTTGTGTTTGTGGCAAAGCATCAAACACTCTCTGAGCAAAATCGCGTAAAGCCATAGGTGCAGGAAGCTCACCAACTCGTCCAATACCGACTTCTCTACCGTACAAATCAGTGTCTTTCGAAGGAACAAGCGGATGCAAATATTGTAATCCAAAATAATCAGCAGCAGCGTGAGCAACACCACGCCAGGCAACATCAGCGTTAGTATGACCAACCCACAATGCGCAGTGACTCTCTACCAAATAGCGTACAATCTCACCTCTAACACCATTGCCAGAGACTTCATGTACAGGCTTATAAAAAAGCGGATGATGCGTTATAAGCAAATCACCATCCATACCGCAAGCTCTACGAACCGTAGCTAGTGTAGGATCAGAAACGCAAACAATTCGATGAACCTGGGAAGACAAATCACCTACTATTAATCCAGGAGCATCCCACGATTCCGCATTCTTTAATGGATACAATGATTCAAGTGCCTGAACTGTTTGATATAACGTAGTCATAAATCTTCCTCTCTATAACTTAGTTCTGCATCTTACTTGCACTAAATACGCACAAATAAAACAACACTGTTAATACTCTACTATAACAATCAAATGCTTCTAAAAACATACATAATTTCAAGTATCTTTAATGCGCAGCCAACTGCCAATCCGCACCAACTCCTGTTGAAACATTCAGCGGAACTTTAAGCTCCACAGCATGTTCCATTGCTTCACGAACGATAGATTCAACCTGCTGCTCTTCTCCTTGAGCAATTTCTAAGACTAATTCGTCATGAATTTGCAAGATTACACGACTTGCTACATTAGCTTTTTTAAGATTTTCATCTACACGAATCATGGCAATTTTCATAATATCCGCTGCAGTTCCCTGTATTGGAGCGTTTAAAGCTCCCCTCTCAGCGGCTTCACGCGCAACCCTATTTGCAGAAGATAACTGCGGGAAGTAGCGTCTTCTACCAAACATTGTTTCTGTATACCCTAGTTTTCGCGCTTTATCTACTAAAGATTCAAGATAGTCGTGAACATTGCCGAATGTACTAAAATACTTATTTTTGAGCACTTCAGCTTCAGCAGGCGTAATACCCAGCTGTTTAGCCAAACCGTAAGTACTTAAACCATACGCAAGACCGTAACTCATAGCTTTTACGTGACTTCGCTGATCTGCACTAACTTCTTCCATAGGAATGTTATAAACAAGGCTTGCCACATATTTATGAAAATCAACACCCGAGCAGAAAGCTTTAATTAATGACTCGTCTGAAGAAGCATGAGCCATTATTCGCAACTCAACTTGCGAATAATCACAACTCATCAAAGACTCGTATCCTTCACCTGGAACAAAAGCTGCACGAATTTCCCTACCAATAGCATTACGATTAGGTATATTTTGCAAATTAGGATCCGACGAACTTAAACGTCCAGTAGAAGCAACCGTTTGCTCAAAAGTAGTATGAATACGAGTATCATGCAAATTAGTTGCATCTATAAGACTTTGCACAATCTGCTTTAACTTATTAGTTTCACGATATTTAAGCAAAGCTCCCAAAAATTGGCTAGGTTTTTCTTCTGGATCAAGCTTCGCATACATAGCTTGTAGAGCTTCAGCATTCGTAGTATAAGAGCCATTCTTAGTTCTACGAGTAGGTTTCAAACCCATATCTTCAAAAATAGTCTTACGCAACTGCTTTGGACTCTGTAAATTAACGCGATCACCAGCAATATCCCATGCAAGATTTTGAGCAAATTCAGAATCAGCTACAAATTTATTGCGCATGTCAAGCAAACGCCTCATGTCTACAGCAGCACCAACATCTTCCATTTTGCGCAAAACTCTAGAAACAGGCATTTCAAGGTTTACCATAAGACCAGTTTGCTTACGAGCATCAAGTTTAGGCGCAAAATATCTAGACAAAAAAAGAATAAGCATAGCTGTCTGTAGAAGCTGCTTTTCTTTTTGAAGACTAATATCGTCATCACTATTTTGAGATTCATCATTATCATACGAGAGTATATCTAACTCGCCTTGCTCAGCTGTATTCGCAAGATCTTGTGAGCCTTCTAACCGTATATCAAGAAAATGTTCAGCCAAACTTTCTATACTCTCGGCAGTAAAATCAGGTTCCACTAAATATGCAGCAAGTCGAGTATCAATAAGAGGATTAATGTCACTTTTTATAGAATCATCATATTCTTTAGTGCAATACAATGCTAATGAATTTAAAAGCCCCAAAGTCTTTTTATAATCATAAACAATTGTTATTGGAATGTATTTTTGTATTAAAGCACGTAATTGTGAAATAATCTCACTACTATTTTTTAAGTCGCTAGCGTTCACTATTGCAGCTTTATTTCCTGCTAGCATAACTATTGAATTAGCACGCAAACTAGGGCTATCTACACCAGGTCTAGTTTGAGCGTATAAGATTATTTCTTTTCTATCTTTTAAAGGCTTGTAGCAAGTAAGATCAGAATTTATGAAAATAGTAGAATTACTATTTTCTTCTTCTAAAGATTTTTTACCACTATTTTTTTCTATCTCACTAATATACGAGCCGGTGGTATCGCTAAGATGTTTAGACCACTGTTCTACATCTTCTTTAGATTTGATTCTTACTACGCTTATGCTATCTACGATTTCTTGGAAACGATTCATATCGTCACATAAGTTAGAATCAATGTTCTCGCTTATATTTTCAGAATTCGCATCATTGCAAGCAGATTCCATAATTCTAATAGACGAATCGATATCTAATTTATTGCCTTTACTAAAAGTTTTTAAAATCTTACGTTTTTTAGCGTCACCAAACTCTAGTTGAGTAAGTAACTTTCCTAATTCATCTGCATGAACATTACCATAGTCTAATTCGTTAACACTAACGCCAAGATCCAAATCACAAACAAGCGCATTAACTTTACGATTTAATAACACTTGATCTATATTTTCTCTTAAAGACTCTCCTTTTTTACCAGAGATTTCATTAGCGTGATCAAGAACCCCTTGCAAATTACCAAATTGCTGAAGCCACTTAGCTGCATACCCATCGCCTACTCCAGGAACTCCAGGAATATTATCTGAAGTTTCACCTCGCAACGCTGCTAAATCTGGGTATTGTGAAGGTGTTACATGATATTTTTCCTCCACAGCTTCAGCATCCATCTCTTTAAGATCTTTAAAATGATGACCAGGATACAACACAGTAATATTGTCATTAATTAACTGAAATGCGTCACGATCACCAGACAACACTAATGTTTTGTATCCAGCTTCGGAACCCATTGTAGCTAGAGTTCCTATAATGTCGTCACCTTCATAACCAGTTTTTACTATGTAAGTTACACCCAATGCATCCAACATTTTTTGGATTATTGGAAGCTGCGTAAGAAGTTCTTCTGGTGTTGCATCTCTAGTAGCTTTATACTGAGGAAGCAATTTATTTCTAAAAGTTCCACCTTTAATGTCGAAGGCTATAGCAAGCTTATCAGGATGCTTTTTCTCAATAACTTGAGAAAGCATAGTAACAAAACCCCAGATAGCATTAGTGGCTTGACCTGATCTCGTAGAAAAGTTATCTGCAGCAACCGCATAAAAAGCACGGAATGCAAGAGAGTGGCCATCTACAACCAACAACGTCTCTTTTGCTACATACTCATTTAATGAAGATTCTGTGACGACGTCGGTACTCACTTCTGGCAACCCACCTGCATTCCGTATTCTCAAATATGTTTATTAATCAATTATTGCTTGTTACTAAATTTAGAAAACTTATTACTAGTTTAATTTAGGTCACGCTTCGGCAGAACTACTAGGCTTATCATCACTATATTTAGCAATAATTGCCATGGCTAAACGCTTCTTAGGAATTCTCTGATCCATAGAAGTCTTTTGAATCCAGCGGAAAGCGCCCTGCTCAGAGAAACCTGCTTTGTCCATAAGCAAACCTTTTGCTCTATCAACAAGTTTTCTCTCTTCAAGAGTATCTTCCGCTTTCTTTAGCTTCTCTTCAGTTTTACGTAACTGATCTTGAGCATCCTGTAGCTTGCTTTCCGTACGCTCTACACTATCTAACAAATCATTTATTTCACTGAAACGTCCCATAGCAACTTCCAAAGCTGGAAGTAACTTAGACTCTTCATACGGCTTAGTTACATATGCCATTGCTCCAGCACCAGTTGCCTGCTTTACTAAGTCTGCTTGAGAAAATGCAGTAAGCATAACAACTGGAGCAATATTTTCATCACATATTGTTGCAGCTGCAGTAATACCATCAACAACAGGCATTTTTACATCCATGCACACTACATCAGGACGATAAGTGCGAGTAAGTTCAATAGCTTCCTCTCCATTAGCAGCCTGCCCAACAACTTTATAATTGTTATCTTCAAGCATTGCAACTAAATCCATACGGTTAACTGCTTCATCTTCAGCAACAACAACAGTGCGTACACTATTTTCTTTAGAAGACTTAGATTCATTCCCCTCAGAGTCTTCTGCATTCGCAGCTTCACGTATTTCATCATCACTAAGAACTACAGGCATTTCATCACCCAACTCATTGTTTACGTCCGCCAAAGACATACAAACCTCTTTCCTTAACACAGGCCTCAGGGCAGCATCGCCATGCTTATCTTTGCATAGTAAGCGCAAACACCCATATTCACAAATAATCCCACGCACAACACTATGCACAAACGAAACTATCAGCGTTTAGCTTGCGCACGCGTCATACTGTTCTGTAGATTTTACCCTCAAGCATGTATAAGACACGTCCAAAATCCTTGAATTATATAGGTTTTAACCAATAAAAGCAGCTAAGATAAAAGCTAAAGCTCCAAGTAGAGCAGATAGAACACACATGCCAAAAGAATTACGATAATTGCCTTCTAACAAGCTCTTAATAAGCACGCGCGCTTTCATAATTATCAGTAAAATAATTAAAAGTAGAACAATTGTTAAGATAACAAATAAGAACAAAAATAGTAAGTTTGAACTTTTACTAGCATTTAATTTTGATACATCACCAATCACCCATATAGAAGGCAAAAAAGTAGATTTAACAACTGCAAAAAATACATACGCAATAGCAATAGTAGTAAACAAAGCCACTTGCAAAGATGCTAAAATTCTACCGTTTCGCTCTCCTAAACGAGCCATAGCAGTAATTTTCCCATGCTTTTTATCTTCGTTAATATCTCTAAGATTATTGATCATCATTAAACATGCAGAATATCCACCAGGAATAAAAGATACTAAAACACAAGAAATAATATTAATCAGTGAAGTAAAATGCACGTTTTGTGAGCTTATACCAACTGAGTAAATCATTGCGCAAAGAGTTCCTAAAAATGCAACTGGACCAAAAAAGAAGAACGCACTAACTTCTCCCCAACCGCTATAACCATACGGATGCTTTCCTCCTGCATAAAACCATGCTCCAAGCAAACAAAACGCACCCAGCGCAATCATCCACCATAATCCAGATAAAACTGTGACTATAAAACCACATACGCAAGCGAATGCTGCACTTAATAAAATAGCGATCTTAACTTTTTTAGGAGATATTCCAGCATCTGCTAAACGCCATGAAACATCACATAAAGATTTATTTTTTTGACCTTGAACGGATCTTAAATTGCGATTATCATCCAATCCGCGAATACCATCGCAATAATCATTAGCGTAATTTACAGAAACTTGCATTCCTACAGAAACACACGCACAAAGCACAGCCTGAACAATAAACTGCAGTAAAACATTAGAGCTAAACTGCACACCATTAGTTTTTAACACTCTTAAAGATAACGACACTGCCATCAGTACCGGAACTAAACCGATAGGTAGCGTGTATACTCTAGCACCTTTCACCCAATAAGATACGCTTTTAATAAGTATTCGCGTATTGTTCATAACGAGTTAAAACCTCTTTTAGAAAAGCTTTGGAAGCAGAATAGATGCAGCAATTGGCATTGCTATTATAAGAGCAGAAAGAAGAAGCAAAAAAGCACCTCTCCATCCAAAAACGTACTTTTTATAAGCAGATTTTCGAGTACGTAAATAGAATCCTCTCTCCTCTGCAGCTAAAGCGCAACTATCCGCTTTACGAACTGACGAAACCAATAATGGAACGATAAGAGGCATCATCAACTTCAGCTTTTTGAAAGGATTTTTTGTATCAAATTCAACACCACGAGCCATTTGAGCCTCGGTAATCTGCGACATTTCATAGGCAAAAATTGGCACAAATCTTACAGCAGTCATAATTGTAAAAGCGTAGCAGTAAGGAACATGCAAGTATTGGACAACAGCATTAGCTAAATCATTAAGCTTAGTAACACTAAGAACGCTGATCAAAGGAAGAGCAAAACAGAAAAGTCTTAACGACGCTTTAACGCCTATTTCAATACCATATCTTGTGAACCATAAGAACAAATAGTTTCCGCTTTGTGCAATAGCAGTTTGAAGAATGAACATAACGCAGGAAAGTATGAACATAGCTTTTACAAGCGGGAATAAAGCTTTAAAAACTCGAGCACAAGCCATGCCTATTAGAATTAACACAGCGAGCGAAATTAAAACAGTGTATTGTTGCGCTAAAAATACGCTTATAACAACGCTTATAGCAAGTACAAGTTTGGCAATAGGATTAGCTTTATGAAACAGCGTGTTGCCTGAATTATAATTTAAAATTCTCGTTTGCATACACTCATCACCTTTATTGTTCTACTATCTTCTATCTATTATTATTTGGCTTTTCGTAAAGCTTCTACTAATTCACTTCTTTCATACAATCCTTTGCATTGAGTGAATCCTTTAGATACTAAGCCTTGAGAAACTGCACACAAAAGCGGAGGATATAATGCTGCTTCTTCACAAACATCACGCTGCTCAAACACAGTATTAGAAGACCCTTCACAAACAAGTTTTCCATTATTAACAACAACAAGTCTTGTAGCAAAATCAAGAACAACTTCCATATCGTGACATACCATAATCACACAGCAACCGTTTTCGCGTAACCGTTCAACAACTTGCATAATTCGCATACATTCAAGATAATCTAGTCCGCAAGTAGGCTCGTCAAGAAGTAAAATTTTAGGCTTTGTTACAACAGTTGCAGCCAAAGCTACCATCTGCCTTTGCCCGCGAGAAAGCATAAACGGACTATCTTTAGGATTAAGATTAAGCTCCTCAATAATTTTCATAGCTTTTTTATTAGCTTCTTCTTCACTATCTCCTAGCAAAGTGCAGCTTAAAGATACTTCTTCAAGAACAGTTTCTTTACACAATTGTCGATCAGGATTTTGAAAAAGCGTAGACACATAAGCTGCAATCTGACTTATTTTCATTGGCTTAGTGCTAACAGAATCAATATATATTGAACCTTCCGTAGGCTTTAGTAAACCGTTTATTAGTTTAGTAATAGTAGTTTTACCTGCTCCGTTTCGACCTACTAAAGCAACTAATTCTCCAGCGTAAGCGTCGAAAGATACTTTATTCAAAGCTTCTACACCGTTTTTGTATTGGAAACTTACTTCTTTCAAAGAAAGACGAGGCGTTGAATTTTCAGAAATATTATTTCTAGTAGTTTCGAACTCACTTATTTTTTTAGCAGATTGAGTTACAGAAGTACCGGAATATTTTTCAGCAGTATTAATAGTATTAACTATTGTATTTACAGTCTCTTCTACTCCTACAGGAAGATTTGCATTAGAGCATATTTTTTCATCCTGCAACTGTTTTACTAAATGCGTTGTTCTAGGATAATTAATTCCAACATTTGAAAGTAAATCTATATTTTGCAAAGCTTTAGAAACCGGAGCATCAAGCACAAGTTCTCCTTTAGAAAGAACTATAAGACGCTTGCAATACTCACTTAGCAATGCAACTTTCTGCTCTATAACTACGATAGTAATACCAAAATTCTTGTTTAAATCACTCAGTATAGAAAAAATAGTTCTGGATGAAACAGGATCTAAAGCGCAAGTTGGCTCATCTAATACCATAACTTTTGGTTTAAGTGCCAAAATTGCAGCAATAGCAACTTTTTGTTTCTGTCCGCCTGAAAGAGTGTCTAAATCACGATTCTTTAACTCAGAAATACCAACAGTTTCTAAAGCCTCATCTATTCTGTTAGGTATTTCTTCATGCGATACTCCAAAATTTTCTAGACCAAAAAGAAGCTCATCTTCAACATTTACGGCAACCATTTGTGCATCTATGTCTTGAATTACTGAACCAATTAAACACGCTATATTTGTAAGAGCAAGTTTGTTAGTATCATGACCCGCTATTTTTACACTTCCTGAAAGAACACCAGAATAGTGATGAGGAATTGCACCAGAAAAAAGCGAAGCAAGCGTTGTTTTACCAGCACCACTTGGGCCAATAATTCCAACAAATTCACCCTCATCCACTCTCAAATTAATATTTTTCAAAGCGTAACGTTCAGTTTCATTATCCGAATTATTACTATCACTGCTGCTACGGTTTGAGTACTGAAAAGATACTTCATCAAGTTCAAGTAAAGAACAACTAACTTGCGAGCTGCCAGTTTCTTCAGCAACATTCTCTTTTTCTTTATGAAGCGCGGAAGATTCTTCATTAAAAGACATAACAAATCCCTAACTTTTCACAAACCCTAATAGGCACAATATTATTAATGGTAGCCGATACGCTTACCTTTTACATTGAAAACAACTTCAACAAACGCAAGTTGACGCCAATCATATATTGACTGGCATCAACTCACGCATGCTGAAATTAATTTTCAATTATCTATTTACTTTATTTGCGAATAACAAATTTCAATGGAGTATGAAGAACTCCAACAATTACAGCATTAAAAACTGCAGTTCCAAATACAATCGGAGCCATAACAATCATAGTCTTAGGAGAATGCATTATAAATGTAGAGGCTACAGAAGCGAAAATCATTCCAGATACAACAGTTGTAATAAACGTTGCTATTAATGGGAATACGCTTACTTTACGATTAGCATCTTTAGGGAAGAAACGAACATAAGCAAGAACTAGTAAAGTCATAACAACAGCTGCAACAATATCACACAAATAATTCATGAAAGGAATAGTAGCAGTAATTTGCATTAATGTTGCTGCAAGAGCGCCGATAATAGCACCCTGATACACTTTTGGACGAATCAATAAAATAGATAAGCAATATGATGCTATCAAAAAATTAGGCTTAATATTTCCAGCAATAGCAAGAGCTTTACCAGCAGTAAAATCAAGAATGCAGCCGGCTGCGAAAAGAACAGCTACAATCAGTAGTGAATTAATATCAAGCGTACGTTTTTTTACACCACTGCCTTCTAATATTGCAGATGTAGAGTTTTTAACTTGTACACTATTTTTATTTGCATTAATCATTTTTATCTCCTTTTAATACTTGCAAATATATTTTTAAAAATTACTTGTGAAGAATAAGCTTAAGTGGGCTGTAAAGCACTTCAACAATTACTGCATTAAAAGCTGCAGTCCCAGCAACAACAACCGCAAAAATTGGAATCATATTAGGATTCTTAATAACGAACAAAGCAGCGCAAATGCCGAAAATTAAACCAGATATTAAAGTAGCAATAAATGTTGCAATGAATGGGAATACGCTTACTTTACGATTAGCATCCTTAGGGAAGAAACGAACATAAGCGAGAACAAGAATAGTCATAATAGTAGCTGCAGGAATATCGCATGCATACTCAAGTAACGGTACTGAAGTATTAATCTGAATTAATGTTGCTGCAAGAGCGCCGATAATAGCACCCTGATAGACCTTCGGACGAAGTAACAAAATAGACAAGCAGAAGGAAGCAATAACAAACTCAGGTTGAATATTTCCACCTATAGAAAGTATTTTAGCTACTGTAAAATCAAGAATGCAGCCGGCTGCGAAAAGAACAGCTACAAGCACAAGAGACGTAATATCAAGCGCATTCTTCTTTACTTGCATATTACCTAAAATTTCTGCAGCTGATTCTTTAATAGTTGAAGAGTCTTTAGCAATTGCAATATCATCAGAATTTAATTCTGCTTTTGTTGCTTTTGTTGCTTTTGTCATTATCTTTCTCCTTGACTTTTGAGTAATCTCAATTTTTGAAAATTTCTTAAGAAATTACTTAGTTTTCCGGTTTTATTTCAGTTGATTTCTAATTTGCAATTAATTGATAGGCTTGGATATAAAAAAGACCCCCGGGTTCACCCGGAGGTCTTACAAGCCTAAAATTTTATGCAGCTTCTAGAACTTCAGAGTAAACTCACGCCAAAGAGAAGACTGCCACCACCACATACGAAAAGCGCTACGAGCATTACGGACTTCAGCATTAACAGTACGCATAATATCCGCTCCTTTCGCACTTAAAACTTAACTATGTGTGGCCAATTCACAAACTCAATCCGTAAAAATTACGATCTTTGTTTGTGTTGTCATCGATGCTAACACTATAAAAGTACAAATGCAATCTAATTTATAAAAAATATTTTTCGCAGAATCTTGCAGAAAAAATTAAAGCAAAATCATAATTCTCAATAATCCTTTATATAACAGGAAAAATCAGCATATTGAAAAAGAAAAATGCTCGGATTTTGCAAAGAAAATTTTTGCAAAACGCCGAGCATTATTTAAACATGCTGAAATTTACAAAACAACTAGTTTTTATTAGCTATTCGTAATTTTGCAGCAATAATACGCCTTACAGACTGATCAATACGACTTTGACTAATATCTCCCTTTTTAACAGCATTAATCACAGCATTGTAAGCCTGGTGTAAATCTTGTGGACACAAAAGCATATCCAAACCTGCTTTAATGCCAGTAATAGCAGCATCAGCTGAATTGTATTTATTCGTTATAGCACCCATTCCTAAAGAGTCAGAAATCAAAATGCCCTTATAACCAAGTTTTTCGCGAGCAATATCAGTCATAATCTTTTTAGACATACTAGCTGGGGTATTATCGCCTGTAACTTTAGGATATGAGACATGACTTACCATAATAAAACTCACACCATTTCGTACAGCATCTTTGAATGGAACTAAATCAGTTTTGTCTAGTTCACTCTCAGTAATCTGAGAAATAGTAGTTCCTTTATGAGAATCAGTAAAGGTAGAACCATGACCAGGGAAATGCTTATAAGTGGCAAAAACGTGCGAATCCCACAAGCCATTACTGAAAGCACTTGTCATTCGAGCAACTAAAGCAGGATCTGAGCCGAAAGAACGATATTTTATAAGCATATTTCTCGGATTCGTAAGAACATCCGCAACAGGAGCAAAATCAACATTAAAACCAAGATCAGAAAGATACGATCCCATATACTTTCCAATTTTTTTAGCATTATTAACATCACCACTAGCGCCAACATCGCTCATATTTGGTGATTTATTAACACCCATAGATTTATTTATACTAACTCTTGCAACAGTTCCGCCTTCTTCATCAACTGAAATAAAAGCTGGCAAAGAAAGCCTAGACTCACTAATCTTCTGCAATCCAGAAATCATAGTTTTAGTTTGATTACTATTCTGCAAATTGTCTGCACTGTACATAACTCCGCCAACAGGAAGAGCATCAAAAGACTGTTTAGTTTGGGAACCAGAAGCAGTTACGACTCCTTTAAATCCGCTTAAATCTTCTGGACGAACCATAAACATTTGCGCAACTTTATCTTCTAGAGTCATTTTTGCGAGGATAGTATCGACGTTTCTGTTATCTTCAACTATTGCTTTGTTTTTACTATTATCATTATTCTTTACACGTTTAGCATCATTATTAATTTTGATTTTAGTAGAAGACTGCTGACGTGACTGTATAGTCTTAGAAGAAAACTCAGAATGTAAAACCTTCAAAGCAAACATCATAGCTACACAAAGTAAAGCCATAATAGAAACAATTACCACGAAAACAGCTATACGTTTGCCAGTATTAGATACGCCTATCTGCTGATCGTAATCGTTACTATGATACGCGGAATTGCGACGCCTCATTTTTTCAACACTACGCATTCTATTGCGCATTCTACGGTCTCGCATAGTTATCCTCAACTTTATTTACAGAGCACACAATTCATGTATGCAACCAAAAAGTAAAATCATCTAAGATATTTTCTGCTTGCAACACTTAAATAAAAGTACTGCAAGCAGAAAATATATTTTACAACGAACTAATATCACCACTTATTCGCATTACACGTAAAACGTAGATTTATTAGTTAGTCTTATTAACCTCACACACATAACCTGTTTTACCGCTAAATGTTTTCTGCAAATATGGCGTACTAAACAGATTATCTCGCTGATCGTTCCACGACCACTGATCGTCAACCTTCCACAGCATCATATACATTTCAGGTTCACCATCTTTATCTGTGTGACTTGGCTCTCCAGGCATCCAATTCTCATAACCCATATCTTCGCCGGTTGCCCAATGAGCAAATATTCCTCCATCACTTCGTTCAGAGGTATAACCGCCAATCCAAACGTACTTTATACCTTCTTTTTCGGCTAAGTCTATAAGCTTCTGTTCCTTTTCTTTAGTACTTGCAGTAGCCAATAAGCCGCCATCT
The DNA here is from genome assembly GCF_055326835.1 of Gardnerella sp. C0684A1. Taxonomy (NCBI): domain Bacteria; kingdom Bacillati; phylum Actinomycetota; class Actinomycetes; order Bifidobacteriales; family Bifidobacteriaceae; genus Gardnerella; species Gardnerella sp. C0684A1. The sequence goes on from NZ_JBLTSX010000003.1 coordinate 274,870, forward strand.
TTCATGCAAGAGTTATTTGCCTGAGTCCATGTGGCATCTTCTTTATGCATTACAAGATCAGTCTTATTTGACTTATTTTTGCTGTATTTCTTCTTTGCTGGCTTAAACGACAAATCGTCACCAATACCACCAGAAGTATGGTCCTTAGAATCAGCAACTAAAGCAGAAATAACTCGATCACTGTAAGGATCAGAACCGGAATCCGAATCATATTCAAGGCAATAAACGTTATCTTGGTTTACTTTGATGCGCTTCAAAATATCATTCATATCTGAAATAGAGTTAATATCCCAGAAGTAACCGTTTGTTTTATTAGCAATATTCTGCAAAATACTGGAATCAGCATCACTTGTGCCAATTAAGTAAACAGGTATGTTATTTGTTTTAGCTAACTCAATAACGTCGTCTGCAGAATGACGGCTTGCATTATCTTCACCATCAGTAAAAGCTATAACGCAGTTAAAACCTTCATGGTTTGCAGCATTTGTAACGCCAGTGTATAAGGCGTCGTACAAAGCTGTACCTCCATCTGCAGATATGCTGTTAATACCGTTTAATAAACGATCCTTATCATTAGTGTATGTTGCCATATACATGATGTAATTATCAAACGATATAAGCTCAGCTTTATCTCCCCTCTTGTAGTTAAGAGTTCGCACAAAGTCACTCATAGTCTCTTGCATAGTGTTCATAGATGAATCCATGGAACCAGATTTATCTAACACAATTTCGTAGTTAACGCTCTGTTTATCTTTAATTCGTTCAACTTTACGTATTACACGCTCCGCTTCACTACCACCGCCGATCTTCTCTTTGATTGCGGCTGTAGGAGAATTAATTTCCAAAGCTTTACCGTTTTTATCAGTAAGCGAGAAGTACAGCTTTACGTGAGGATAATGCGAAACATCCGCATCCACTATTTTCACTGTATAATCCTTGTACTTCTTTGATTTCATTAAATCAGCTCGTAAAGTTTTATAGCTAATTCCTTGAACATCCGAACTCGTCTTGCTTTGACTCATTCGGTACCATACAAACGCGCCCAAGCTAGCAAGTATTACTGCAATTGCTGCAATTATTGCAATAATAGTATTTCTTAATCTACGAGAACTTGCTTCTTTATCGTAAGGATTTGGCCCATAGCCTGAAGGAATTCCTCCATTAAAATTACCTGCTCCTCCTGGCACTCTCATTTGATTAGGAGCTCCGCCATATGGACCGCCATAAAAACCAGCATTTGATCCACCGTATGTTCCGCCAGGATTCACATTAGGAGTACCTGCAGGAGCACCACCAGTAGCACCTGTAGGAGCACCACCGACGTTAGGTATTCTGCCAGGGACTCCTCCATTTGAAACAGGAGAGCCACTAGAAGATCCACTTAAGCCATTATTTATGTTACGTGCAGAAGTGGAAGCACCTCTTGATCCTCTTGACATTCCATCAGCAACAGACTTAATAGCAGAACCAGCCGCATGCCCAGTTGCAGCAGCAGCCCCAGCCGCCCCAGCAATATTACCAGCAGCATTTCCTGCAGCGCCAGCAGCAGCGCCAGCAGCAGCATTTTCTGCAGCACCAGCAGAACCACTTAACATGGCACTTGCAGCACCAGCGACAAAACCACTAGCTCCAGCTGCAGCACCACCAATAAAACCTTTTGCAAGTCCTCCAGATTCAGCTGCACTATCAGCAGCTTCAGCAACCTCTGAAACTCCAGCAGCTTCAGACATGCCAGTAGCATTACTAGCATTGTTAACAGCATTACCAGCAAATTGAGGATTCATAGAATATTCTGGATTAACAAAATTCTGCTCTAAATTAGGTTTACCAGCTGGCAAACCGAAATTCCCACCAGCATTTTCCTGAGGAGGCATCATTTGAGAAGCAGGATTAACTACACCGCTATTACCTTGCGGTGCTGTTCGCAGCATCTGAGTCTCTGCAATATCAGCATTTCCTATAGCTTGATTTGGCTGAGAAACTGCCGACTGAGAAGTATACTGACCATTTTGCTGATTAAATACTTGAGTATAAGCTTCTTGAGGCGATTGCTGAGTAGGCATAACCTGCGTCTCTTGAACCGGCATAACTTGAGTTTCTTGAACCGGCATAACTTTCGTCTCCTGCAAAGACTGTTGCTGAGCAGAATCATTCACAGTCTGAACAGGACTACCACATTCTGAGCAAAATTGCATATTGTTATCAATGCGTGCTCCACAATTAGGACAATACATGCGAAACTCTTTCCCTAACGAGCATATTCGTATAAGCAATCAAACTCATACAGGCTTAAAAACACACTCTCTCACAAGATTATATACTTTTATAGAAAAACTATCCAACACTTATCAAAAGTTAGTAAAAACACTGTAGATTAATCAAAATAATAAAGAAAAATATCACACCTAAAACGAAACTTAACTAAATAAAAAGCTGCTCTCACAACTAAGCAAGAGCAGCAAAACCAAAGAATCAACAATCTTAAAAAATTTTAAACGTTCTCCTTAAGATCTGATTTAATTTTTTTCATTCTTAACTTTGCTCTTACTCCAATAGCGAGAACGCACAGAACAAAAACAATTGAGCAGACAATCACAACCATGTACTTACGAGAACTGCTTAATAACGAACTGCCCAAGCTTTTAACAGCATTAGAGTGCAAAGCTATAGCAGAATTTGCAGGAATAGTGGTTTCAACTTTTCCATTATCTACGCGTACTGTTTTACTGCAATTCCGTGATACATAAACGTTGCAATACTCACCATCAGGTAAATCTGTTTTATAGCTTACATATTTAGGTTTTTCCGTATTATTAATAGCCAAAAAACCTTTATTACCACGGCTAAAAGCAATGTTATTATCATTGTCATCCTGCCAATTTGTTACTTTTGTACCCTTAACAGCATTGTAGAATCCAATCATTCCACGAATCGAAGTTAAACGCTGAGTACACTGCCAAGTTGATTCTTTAGAACAACTAACATCAGGAATAGAAGTTTCCGTTGCACCAGGAGCGCCTTCGTCTCTAGAAGAAAACTTGTATCCAGAATAGACATTAGGAGTACCATACGGGTACGCTAGCATAAAAGCATTAGCAAGTTCATATTTAGTACCATCTTTATAGCTAAGCGTTTTAGTATCACCATCACGCTCAGTATCCCAATTAGTAACAAATATCGCAGCCTTATCGTTTGGAATTAAACTGTCTGTAATATGGTGCAAATTCTCTATTGAGCCGTAGAAATAATTACGCAAACGGTACGAATAATTAAATTCATCAACTTCACCCGTTTTAAGATATTTATCAGGTTGATCTTCTTTAGCACCATTTGTATCACCAATAGTTTCTTGCATCCACCAGATCTTATCCGGTGTAGTACCAGCTTCCTTAGCTGCAGCATCCTTAATACCTTCAACATCTTTTGGAGACATATGTTTTACAGCATCAACACGAAAACCTGCCACTCCAATTTTAAGAAGCTTCGCAAAATATTTTCCAAGAATTTGCTGCACATGAGGCTTAGAAGTATCCAAATCAAGCAAACCAACAAGACGATAATTCCACACAACTTCAGCCTTATTATACGTATAAATATTTCTATCTATTTGATGAAAATCATCCTTCGTATATCCTGCATCCGGATAACTTTGAGCAGCAGCATCATACTTACTTCCACCAACGCCAACAGTGTCTTTATTATCAAAACCAGTAGTATGGTTAATAACCGCATCTACAATAATTCCAACACCAGAAGCCTTGCAAGTAGTAACCATCTTCTTAAATTCTTTTTCAGTACCGAGTTTAGAATTAAGCGAATAACTCACAGGCTGATATGAAGTCCACCAAGCTTTACCTTTTATATGATCTTCAGGAGGAGAAACTTGCACATACTTCACACCTTCGGGTCCATACGTTTCTTTACATTCTTTAGCAACACTACGCCAATTTTGTTGAAAAGCAGTAACTATAACGCCTTTAGGAGGTAGACCATTTATACCAGATGATGCCGAAGCATGCGTTGGTGCTATGAACATTACGCTCATAACTATTGTTGCTACTGCAGAAAGCAATGCGCAGACTGTAGAAAATAGATTACGCACACACATGCTTCCGACTCGTAAGCATTTAGATTTTACTACCGTTAAATTAATAGCATATTTTGCACGACGGATCATCTTCGTTCCTTTCAAGCAAGACAAAGCAGAGTATTACTCGCAACAGTCACACTATGGATAATTATAATACTTTATGCTCGCATAAATCTGAAAAATATAGAAAAACGTCACTCAGCAAGCTAAGTGACGTTGTGCACGTGCCCCCGGTGAGACTCGAACTCACACTGCACAGATTTTGAGGCTGTTTCCTCTACCAATTGGGATACAGGGGCATTTTAAATTTTCCGCGTTTTTGCGCGACTTGTTGACTATACCACACTTTGAACAATATGCAAATACTTAGCATATTTTGAGCGTGTCGCAAATAAATGTTTAGAACAAGATATTGCGCGCAACCCGCATTAAGCAGGAAGCGCGCAATAAATAATCTAAACATAAGCCGCACAAGTTACGAATTAGAAAAACTAATATAAACGTAACTTATTAGCAAAGTAAGCTGCAAAATTAGTCGCAAGCACCTACAGTGTGTACGTAGATGGAATCTGTGCGACCAGCCTGACGCTCACCCTGAGCAGTGCTCAAGACAACGATCTTGTCGCCGTCAGCAACCTTACCAGCTTCACGAAGAACCTTGTCAGTGAAAGTCATAAGCTCATGACGATTCATATTGTGGTAATCCTCATCGATAAGGAAGCCTTCAGTGCCCCAGCTCAAAGCAAGCCAGTGATAAGTATGCTCGTTATTAGTCAAACCGTAGATTGGAGCAGCTGGACGTTCACGAGAAATGCGATGAACAGTGCAACCGGTCTGAGTGTAAGCAATGATAGCCTTAGCATTTAACTTTTCAGCCAAATCTACTGCAGCAGAAGACACAGCGCCAGTGCAAGACATATCAAGCTCAACTGTTGGGATACGATCGTAACCATTTTCAGTAGCATACTGAGAAATGCGAGACATAGTCTGAACAGTTACAGCTGGATACTTACCAACAGCAGTTTCGTTAGAAGTCATTGTTGCGTCAGCACCATCGAGAACAGCATTAGCGCAATCAGAAGCCTCTGCACGAGTTGGAACAGGAGAATTAACCATAGTTCCAAGAACTTCAGTAGCAACGATTACTGGCTTTGCATAACGACGAGAAAGCTCGATGCAACGCTTTGTAACAAGCGGAACCTGCTCGAGTGGCATTTCTACAGCCATATCACCACGAGCAACCATAATGCCATCGAAGGTCTTCACGATCTCTTCCAAGTTCTCAACAGCCTGTGGCTTTTCAATCTTAGCAACGATCGGAATACGACGACCTTCTTCGTCCATAATTTCATGAGCACGATCAATATCGCTTGCAAAACGTACGAAGGACATTGCAATAATGTCAGCACCAGTACGGATTGCCCAACGAAGATCAGCCTCATCCTTCTCAGTCAAAGCTGGAAGAGATACGGCAACACCTGGAAGATTAATACCCTTGTGGCTGGAAACTGGACCTGCAACAACAACCTTAGTATGAACGTTGTTTCCTTCAACCTTGGTTACCTCAAGACGAACCTTACCATCATCAATAAGAATTGGATCACCTGCATGGCAATCACCTGGCAAGCCCTTAAATGTGGTAGAAGTGCGATGCTCATCACCCTCGATATCATCAGTAGTAATGACGAACTCTTGGCCTTCTTCCAAATAAACCTTATCTTCGCCCTCAGCGTTCTTCTTGAACCAACCGCAACGAATCTTTGGACCTTGCAAATCAACAAGGGCAGCTACATTACGGCCAGTAGACTTAGATGCAGCACGCACATTGTTGTACACGCGCAAATGATCCTCAGGAGTGCCGTGCGAACGGTTAAGACGAGCAACATCCATACCCGCTTCAACGAGCTTGGTAATGCCTTCCAACGATTCGGTAGCTGGTCCGATAGTATCAACGATTTTGGCTTTTCTCATAATGTTTTGCCTATTTCCTTGTTTGTTTATTTTTTATGGGTAATACCCAATTTCCGTGTCTAGTGTACCAGCAAATTGTGACCTATACGCGAAACTCACAAGAGTCACGAAACTATTTATTAGCATCACTTACTAGCTCACTTATTATCATCACTTATTAGCTGCCTCTATTTGACGCAACTCTTTCTTTAGATCGCGTATTTCGTCGCGCAAATTGCATCGTATCCAAGAATTAAGAAACTAGAGTATATACTTTCTAATGCTCAGCATCTTCAAACGATGGTCATGACATTTCCAACACTAATAAACATTTGTTTAGAAAATACCCAATCACATATCTGCGACACAGCATAAGACGTATTACAGATTACGAAAATAATAAGAAATTTTATTAAAAATTATATTGTTATAACATTTTGCAAGAAATTTTCATTTATAGCACCCCCCCCCCCCCGTGGGAAATTTTACAGTCTAAACTAATTTCAAACTGAAAAATATTATAAAAAATAACAAAAATGATAGAATTTTAAGTAGACCCGTTTAAATAGAGAGTTTTATTACTGGCATTGGAGAGATTTGTCATAGAATTCGCTCTATTTATTTGTTTAAAAATTCGTTAAAGATTAGGGAAAATTAAGGAGATTGTTATGACTACCGCTAATCCTTCGAAACATACATCATCATCAAAATCTTCTAAAAAGCGTTCTGCACACAAAGTACACACGCTTCCGTTAGCAACAATGGCTGCTTTGTTGACAGCAGCAACCTGCTTAGGCAGCCAGCCTGCAATGGCTGTTACGGCAAACACAATTCCTACACCAACGTACACTGCAACAGCTAAAAGTCTTACGAAAGCCGCCGATCCTGTGTATCAAGATCGTGAATATGTTCCACTAGGCGAAAAGAAACCTTGGTTGCAGCATCCAAATATTCTTGAATTTAGAAGATTACGCGGTAGAAACAGCGATGCGACAGAAATAAAATCAGACGAGGAAGGGTCTGATAAGAATTGGAAAACTGTTAATGATAAAACAGCTATGTATGCACATGTGGAAACACGTGGCGACTCTGATTATCTTATTTTCGATGTTTTCTTCAACAACAATGCTAAGTCAATGGTAGATAAATCTAACAAGCAATGGTACTTATGGCAGGTACCATATGCAATTGCAGACTTGGATCAAAATGGACTATATAAATCTGATACGGTTACTAATCTTAAATACGATGCGTACAGACCGAAAAAAGGAAAAGAAGGTCACATTCTGTCGCAGGATCCGGAAGCTTTTGAGAAAGATGATTCCCTATCATTCTCGGTACCTAACATGAGACAAAAAGATAAGCATTTTGGCAAAGATGATTATGCTCTTTATCAGGTAGGTATAGGACTTAATCCTGGTGATAAACTTTATACCGATTTAGGTCAAATCTTCCATGAAAACGGAAATGAACCACTCATTAGTCGAATGGCTGGAGATCAAGCATTGTATGCTTTTAATAATGGTTCGCAGTATAACAAAAATTACGGTTTGGGTATAACAGTTGCTAAACCGTATGACGATGTTGCGTATCATATGCATGCAGAATTAAAGCTTCGTCCAGGAGCTATTAATAAAAACGCAGGCAATTATAACGACAAGTATGCAAACATTCAAAACGCATGGACATGGGCAAATAGTGGTTCTTGGGGAAAAACTACAAATTCTGCATACACAGTTATTTCTGGTAGAGACCCAGAAAACGATGAAGACAAAGATGGTAAATTAGGGCGCAATAAAACCGACAGCATAGCGCCAAAAATTTATTACAATGGCAAGGAAATCGCCAACAAAACTAAGACCATTAAACTCAAGGAAGGCGATAAACTAAGCTTCACTACCACTGATGACAAGGGTTATATTGAGAAGTTTAGCATTTCTGGTTTAACGGACACTCCTATAACCAAGCAAGGTGTTGGAAGCGAAAACACACCGCTTCCATCAGACGAGATCACTGTTACTAATGACATGAACGGCAAGGAAGTAACCATTACTTCCGAGGATGGCTCTGGCAACGTTACCACACGCAAAGGTAAAGTCATAGTTAAAAAGAAAACACTTGCTGACGAACATCCTATTACCGGTAGAACCATTAATGTTACCGTTGGTGATAAATTACCGGAATTGAAAGAACTTGTTGAGATTAAAGACGGAGACAAGCTTGACAAACAACCAACATTAAAGTGGAACGGCACTGCTCCAAAAACTGATAAAGCTGGTGCATTTGATACAGTTGGCGTATTTACCCATAGTATTAAGGGAACATACTCCGATAATTCCACGAGTATAACAAAACCAGTTGTAACCATCAATGTTAAACCAAAGAAGCCAGTTATCGACACTAATCTGGCTAATCTTGCTGGAAAGAAAGGGCAGAAAGTAACAGTAACTGTTGGAAGCGGCATTCCTACTGACGATAAGATTACTACAACAGTTAAACTGTTTGATAAAAATGGCAATGAAATCGGCTCTACTACAACGATTAACGGTGATAAAGCGGAGATTACAGTTAAGGATGGAATTCCTGAAGGCAACGTGTATGCAACAACGACTGTAACGAAGCCTGATGAAACGGGTCCTAAAGGGAAAACTAAAGGGTTTAACCTAACTTCAGAAAACAGTGATACAAAACAAGCTACCAAGCCTAAGGATACTCAAAAACCAACAATTACTGCTACCGCTGATTCATCGTCTGTAGCAGTTGGGCAAGATCTGAAGATTCACATTGTTGCTACAGATGATGTGAAGGTTAAAGAAATCAACTATATAGACGCGCTAAAGAGCGCCAATCTGCTTCAAGATGCTGATATCCTTAGTGGTCGTGCGAGTGTTTCAAAAACCACTGACACTGATCAGAAACAAGTGTTGGATCTTACTGTTAAGAACATGCAGCCGAAGGAAGCTGGCACACATAAGCTAACCTTCACTGTAACCGACTCGGCAGGAAAAACCAGCACCGCAACTCTAACCATAACCGTGAAGCCAGATGCTCCAACCGTCACGCCTAAAGACGATGGTTCCGTTGAGGTAACACCAGCAGCCGATACTGATACTCTGGAAATCACTTATACGCCAGAAGGTGAAAACACCAATCCAACCAACTTCACTGTTAAGAAAGAAAACGGTAAGTGGAAGAAGGGTGATAACACTCCAGACGGCGTAACCGTTGACGAAAACACTGGTAAAGTCACTATTCCAGCAAACAAAGTCAAAGACGGTAGTGATGTAAAAGCTGTAGATAAGAAGGGTAACAACACTTCCAGCGAAACCACTGGTAAAGCCGGAAACAACCCAACTACTCCAGCAACTACTCCAGCTGCTCCAACCGTCACGCCTAAAGACGATGGTTCCGTTGAGGTAACACCAGCAGCCGATACTGATACTCTGGAAATCA